>NZ_JBIARC010000037.1:0-88167 GCF_042889625.1 Streptomyces sp. NPDC002573
GTCGGGATCGTGGTGTTGCGCTCGATCAGCTTGGTCATGATGCCGCCCTTGGTCTCGATACCGAGGGACAGCGGGGTCACGTCGAGGAGCAGGACATCCTTGACCTCACCCTTGAGGACACCGGCCTGGAGCGAGGCGCCGACGGCCACGACCTCGTCCGGGTTCACGCCCTTGTGCGGCTCCTTGCCCGTCAGCTCCCTGACCAGGTCCGTCACGGCGGGCATCCGGGTCGAGCCGCCCACGAGGATCACATGGTCGACGTCGGACACCTTGATCCCGGCGTCCTTGACCGCCTGGTGGAAGGGGCTCTTGCAGCGGTCCAGCAGATCGGCCGTGAGCTGCTGGAACTGGGCGCGGGTGAGCTTCTCGTCCAGGTGCAGCGGCCCCTCCGACGAGGCCGTCACATAGGGCAGGTTGATGGTCGTCTCGGACGAACTCGACAGCTCGATCTTGGCCTTCTCCGCGGCCTCGCGCAGTCGCTGCACCGCCATCTTGTCCTGGGACAGATCGATGCCGTAGCCGTTCTTGAACTGCTTGACCAGGTGGTCGACGACCCGCTGGTCCCAGTCGTCACCGCCGAGGTGGGTGTCGCCGTTGGTGGCCTTCACCTCGATGACTCCCTCGCCCATCTCCAGCAGCGACACGTCGAAGGTGCCGCCGCCGAGGTCGAAAACGAGGACCGTCTGGTCGTTCTCCTTGTCGAGTCCGTACGCCAGTGCGGCCGCCGTCGGCTCGTTGATGATCCGCAGGACGTTCAGACCCGCGATCTCCCCGGCCTCCTTGGTGGCCTGCCGCTGGGAGTCGTCGAAGTACGCCGGGACGGTGATCACCGCGTCGGTGACGTCCTCGCCGAGGTAGGCCTCCGCGTCCCTCTTCAGCTTCTGCAGCACACGCGCGGAGATCTCCTGTGCGGTGTACTTCTTGCCGTCGATGGTGCCGCTGTCCGGGAAGCGCCACGACTGGTCGCCCACGTGGCGTTTGACGGAGCGCGCGGTGCGCTCGACGTTGGTCACCGCCTGCCGCTTGGCGACCTCGCCGACCAGCACCTCTCCGTTCTTGGCGAAGGCCACGACCGACGGCGTGGTCCGGGCGCCCTCGGTGTTGGTGATGACGGTGGGCTCGCCGCCCTCCAGGACCGAGACCACCGAGTTCGTGGTGCCGAGGTCGATACCGACCGGACGTGCCATGGGACCCTGCCTCCTCGTCTCCCGGTACCCCTCCGGGCTGCGGTTTTTGTCCTGGTTTCCTACCTGCCTGAATAAAACTTGAGTGGCCCCTTGTCAAGATGGTTCCTGCCGGACCGACGGCACCACGCGATGCCCACCGGGCCGGCGACGACTCCCTCGTCCCTTTCGCCTCTTTCATCGTCTGCCTTGATCGGACGGACGGCGATCCGGCTCCTTCCCCCGGCCGAGGACGCGGCACCTCTCCCCGGACGAGGAGATATGGAGGAACCATCCATCCGGAACGCGAAAATTGGACGAAGCATCCTCTGGTGCGGGCCGTGCGGGGCGCCTTACCGTCTGCACACCACCAGCGGACGGCCCCGTCTCCCCCGCACACCCCTGCGGCGGCCCGGGTGCCGTCCCACCCATCGCGCCACGAACGCGCTCCGCCGCCCTTCCCCCGCTGGAGCTTCCGTTGCCCGAGAACCCCGATTCCTCCTCCGCCGCCGTACCCCCGTCCCTGACCGAGGTGGAGACCTACGGCGTCGAGCGCATCCCCGACGCGGATCGCACCGCGACCCCGCTGGATCTGTTCCGGGTCGCCTTCGGCGGCGCCAACACCTTCTCCACCTGCGTCCTCGGCGCCTTCCCGATCCTGTTCGGCCTCTCCTTCTGGCAGGGGCTCGCGGCGACGGTCCTCGGAGTGCTCGCGGGCGCGCTGATCCTGTGCCCGATGGCGGTGTTCGGCCCGGTCAACGGCACGAACAACGCGGTCTCCTCCTCCGCCCACCTCGGGGTGCACGGCCGGGTGGTCGGCTCGTTCCTCTCCCTGCTCACGGCCATCGCGTTCTTCTCGATCTCTGTGTGGAGCTCGGGTGACGCCCTGGTCGGCGGCGCACACCGGCTCTTCGGCCTGGAGCGCGGCAATCTGTCGTACGTCGTCGCCTACGCGCTGTTCGCGGGCCTCGTGCTCGCGGTGTGCGTCTACGGCTTCCGGTTCATGCTGTTCGTCAACAAGATCGCGGTGACCTCGGCGACCGTGCTGTTCCTGCTCGGGGCGATCGCCTTCGCCGGTGACTTCGACCCCTCGTACGCCGGCACCTTCACCGCCTCCGCCGATCCTGCGACGAAGGCGCTGTTCTGGCCGTCGTTCATCGGCGCGGCGCTGATCGTGCTGTCGAACCCGGTGTCGTTCGGCGCGTTCCTCGGTGACTGGTCGCGCTACATCCCCGCGAACACACCGCGCCGCAAGGTGGTCGGTGCCGCGTTCCTCTCCCAGATCGCGACCCTCCTGCCGTTCGTCTTCGGGCTGGCGACCGCGAGCATCATCGCCAAGCAGGCGCCGAAGTACGTCGACCCGTCGGCCCCGGACTTCGTCGGCGGTCTGCTCGCCATCTCACCGACCTGGTTCTTCCTGCCGGTGTGTCTGCTGGCGCTGATCGGCGGTATGTCGACGGGTACGACGTCGCTGTACGGAACCGGCCTGGACTTCTCGTCGGTGTTCCCCCGGCTGTCCCGGGTTCAGGCGACGCTGGTGGTCGGCGTGCTGTCGATCGCGTTCATCTTCATCGGCCGTTTCGGGCTGAACCTGGTGCAGTCGATCTCCACTTTTGCCACGATGATCATCACCTGTACCACTCCGTGGATGGTCGTGATGATGCTCGGCTTCTACACCCGGCGCGGCTGGTACGACCCGGACGCGCTGCAAGTCTTCAACCGCCGCCAGCGCGGCGGCCGCTACTGGTTCACGCACGGCTGGAACTGGCGGGGCATGACCGCCTGGTGGGTCTCGGCGGTGATCGGCGTGCTGTTCACCGACATCCCCGGCCAGTTCGTCGGCCCGCTGGGCGATCTGGCGAACGGCGTCGACATCAGCCTTCCGCTGTCGCTGGCCGTCGCCGCGATCCTCTTCCTGGCTCTGCTGCGGCTCTTCCCCGAGCCCCGGGCGGCGTACGGGCCCGAGGGTGCGCGGCTGGCTCGTACCGTCGAGGCGCCGATCCCGCCGATCACCGGGCCGGGCACGCTGGACGAGAGCGCTCCGGCGCTCGTGGTCGAGGGCGGCTGATGGACACCTGGCTCGACCTGTCGGTGCCCTTGGCCACCGGGATGCCTGTCTATCCCGGTGACCCGCAGGTCGAGGTGGAACGGGCGCTGCGGGTGGCGACGGACGGCGTGAACGTCCTCAGCCTGCACATGGGTTCGCAGTCCGGGACGCATGTGGACGCGCCGTACCACGTGAACTCGGCGTGGCCGGCGCTGGACGCGCTGCCGCTGGACCGGTTCGCGGGCCCGGCCGTGGTGGCGGACATCCGGGGCCTGCCGGCCAGGACAGCGATCACGCCCGAGCTGCTCGCGCCCGCGCTCAGTCTGCTGCGGCTCCAGCCGGGCGCGATCCTGCTGCTGGCGACCGGCTGGTCGGCCTACTGGGGCACCGACGCCTATGCGGACCACCCCTGGCTGACGCCCGAGTCGGCGCAGGCGATCGTCAACGCGAGTGTCCGCACGGTCGGGGTGGACGCGCTGAGCGTGGACCCGTCCGGCGATCCGGACCTGCCGGCCCATCGGGTGCTGTGCGGCGCGACCGGGGTGATCGCCGAGAACCTCACCGGTCTCGACCGGGTGCTCGCCGCGCAGCGCGCGGGCCGCTCGGTGGAGGTCCATCTGTTCCCGCTGCACCTGCCCGGCTCGGACGGCGCCCCGGTGCGGGCCGTGGCCCGTGTCGGCGGCCCGGCGGCGTACGCATAGGGTCGCCCGGGGTTGCACGGGAGTGGCTCCGCGGCCGCACTCCCGCGAGGGGGGTGCGGCTCGGCGTATGACGCCGGATCAGGTCCTGATCGTACGGGCGAGGTCCAGGGTCAGGCGCTGCCACGGATCGCGCGGATCGCGGGAGGTCAGGGCGTGGATCCGGCGCAACCGGTAGCGCAGCGACTGCGGGTGCAGATGGAGCGCGCGGGCGGCGGCGGTGGCCGACCCCGCCTCGATGTACGCGGTCAGGGCCTGGAGCAGATGGCGCTGGCCCGGCTCGGTCAGCGGGCCGAGGACCAGATGGGCGATGTGATCCGGGGTGGCGGCCGGGTGCCCGGCGAGCAGGGCGAGGATATGCGCGTCGGCGTCCGTGAGCACCCGGCCGGGACGGTGGGCGTGCGCGGGTGCCGTGTCGAGGGCGTCGGCGGCGAGCCGGTGGGCCACGGCGACCCGGTCCAGGCCCTCGCCGGAGATCACACAGGCCCGCCAGGCCCGCTCGTCGAGGGCGGCCGGCGCCCGCCGGCCCGCAGCCCGGGGCAGCAGCAGCACGGCCCGGGAGCCGCGGACCGTCGACAGTGACACACCGCCGTCGCCGAGCGCGGCGAGCAGCTCC
The DNA here is from genome assembly GCF_042889625.1 of Streptomyces sp. NPDC002573. NCBI lineage: Bacteria > Bacillati > Actinomycetota > Actinomycetes > Kitasatosporales > Streptomycetaceae > Streptomyces > Streptomyces sp. NPDC002573. Next base: position 4,525 of record NZ_JBIARC010000037.1, read on the forward strand.
GCGGCCGCCTCGTACGACATGTCGGGGCCACCCTCGGTCGTCGGCTCGGCCACCAGCAGGCAGTAGGGGTCGGGGAGGTGGACGCCCAGCCGCGCCGAGCGGTCCGTCAGCGCTCCCGCCGAGGCGTGCCGTCCCGCGATCAGATCGTCGAGCAGCAGCCGCAGGGCCCGGTCGCGGTCCCCGGCGAGGTCCTCGGTGGTGGCCGCGTAGGCCGTGGCCACCACCTCGGACAGCGTGTCCAGCGCCGTGAGCAGGACCCGGGCGAGTGCGAAGCCGTCCGCCGGCGTGAGGTCCCCGGCCCGGGCGGCGACCTCGTCGGTCAGCACGGTCGCCGCCACCCGGTAGGCGCGCAGCACCGCCTGCACGGGCCGGCCGTCGGCCGCGCGGGCCGCCGCGATGCCGCGGAATCTGCGTAGGTCGGCGGGGGCCAGCGTGCCGTCGGTGGCCCACAGCTGCAGCAGCCGGTCGACCCCCCAGGCGGCGATGGCGCGCACCTCCGTCAGCCTGCCGTCGTCGAGCGCGGCGTAGACCGGCACCTGGGCGTGGACGGCGGCGACGACCCCCTCCACGACCCGCCGGTCGGCGAGGATCTCGTCCCGGACACGGCTGCGGGACGGCAGGGGCTGGTTTATCACCGGGTGATGATGACAGCCGTGCGTTGTGCGCACCAAGGTGGACGGAACTTGTCAGGGTCGCAAGGATCGTCGCCACACCACGCGGTCTCAGGGACGAGAGGCGGAGCGCACGGGATGACACGGCACTGGGCGGACTTCCAGTACGAGATCTATCTGAACGGCATGACGGGCGCGGTGCCGCGGCTGCCCACCGATCTGACCCGGCTGGAGGAGCTGACCGAGCAGCGGCTCGGGCCGGGACCGGTCGGCTATGTGGCGGGCAGCGCGGGCACCGGCAGCACCGCACGGGCCAACCGGGCCGCGCTGGAGCGCCGCCGGATCGTGCCGCGCATGCTGCGGGACGTGCACGAACGGGATCTGTCCGTCGAGGTGCTGGGGCGGACGTTGCCCGCTCCGCTGGCTCTGGCTCCGGTCGGCGTGCTGTCGATCATGCATCCGGACGCGGAGTCCGCGGCGGCACGGGCCGCCGCGGCACAGGGTGTGCCGTTCATCCTGTCCTCGGCCTCCAGCACGCCGATGGAGCAGGTGGCCGAGGCGTCGGGGGACGGGGAGCGCTGGTTCCAGCTGTACTGGGCCAAGGACCGCGAGGTCACCCGCAGTTTCCTGGCCCGGGCGAAGGCGGCCGGGTTCACGGCCCTGTTCGTCACGCTGGACACACCGCTGCTGGCCTGGCGGCCCCGGGACCTGGACCAGGCATATCTGCCGTTCCTGCACGGGGTGGGCACCGCCAACTACTTCACCGACCCGGCGTTCCAGGCCGGTCTGGCGAAGCCGGTGCACGAGGATCCCAACGCCGCCGTGCTGCACTTCGTGGGCATGTTCGCGGACCCCGGCAAGACCTGGCCGGACCTGGCGTTTCTGCGGGAGAACTGGGATGGGCCCATCGTGCTGAAGGGCATCCTGCACCCGGACGACGCACGGCGGGCCCTCGACGCGGGGATGGACGGAGTGGTGGTCTCCAACCACGGCGGCCGGCAGGTGGCGGGTTCCGTGGCGGCCGCGGACGCGCTGCCGCGGGTGGTGGAGGCGGTCGGGGACCGGCTCACCGTGCTGTTCGACAGCGGGATACGCACCGGCGACGACATCTTCAAGGCGCTCGCGCTGGGGGCGCGCTCGGTGCTCGTGGGACGGCCGTACGCCTATGGACTGGGGCTCGACGGCCAGGCGGGCGTCGAGCACGTCGTCCGCTGTCTGCTCGCCGAGTTCGACCTCACGCTCGCCCTGTCCGGGCACGCCCGCCCCGCCACCCTCGGCCCCGCCGATCTGATCGAGGAGACCTCATGACCGACCTCAAGAACGTTCTGGCCGTCATCTCGCCCCACGTCGGCGGACGCACGGCGGGCGCCGCGCTCTCCGCCGTCTTCCCCGGCGAGGCGAACGTCACCCTGGTGGAGCGGACCGACGAGGACCCGGCGGCGCTGCGCGCGGCGCACGTCATCGTCACGGGCCTCGCCCCGGTCACGGCCGAACACATCGCCGCCGCACCGGAGTTGGAACTCGTCCAGTGCGCGAGCCATGGCTTCGACTACGTCGACCTGGACGCGGCCCGCGCCCATGACGTGCCCGTGTGCAACATCGGCTCCAGCGGCGCCGAGAAGCAGAACGTGGCCGAGCAGACCTTCGCGCTCATGCTCGCCCTGGCCAAGCAGCTGGTGCCGGCGCACACCGCGCTCGTCGACGCCGACTGGGCGCTGCCGCGGCTGCAGCAGTCCATCACCGAGCTGTCCGGCAAGACCCTCGGCATCGTCGGACTCGGCCATATCGGTCTGGAGGTCGCGCAGCGCGCGGTCGCCTTCGACATGAGGATCCTGTACGCGGGTCCCGAGGGCGTGGACGCGGAGACCGAGGCCCGGCTCGGCGGGGCGCGCCATGTCCCCCTCGACGAACTGCTGCGCACATCCGACTACGTGACGCTGCACGCGCCGCTCACGCAGGACACCCGGCATCTGCTCGACGCCGACCGTCTGGCCCTGCTGAAACCGACCGCGTTCGTGATCAACACGGCGCGGGGCGCCCTCATCGACCAGGACGCCCTCGCGGACGCACTAGAGCGGGGCGCGTTTGCCGGGGCGGGCCTCGACGTCTTCGACCCCGAACCGCCCACCGCGGCCCTCCGGGTGCTCAGGGCACCGAACGTGGTGCTGTCCCCGCATGTCGCCGGGGTCACCCGGGAGACCCTGGTACGGATCGCCCTGGCGGCCGTGCAGAACGCGGGCGACTTCCTGGCCGGGAAGGAGCCCCGGGACATCGTCTCCTGACGGAGTCTCAGGATCGCGCGCCGGGTCGTGGGGTTGCCACGGCCCGGCAGGCGGAGGTGCGAGCCCGCCGGTGCCGAGGGCGGTCAGAACGTCGTCGTCCGTCAGGCCGGCGAGAGCGCGGTCGTGCGCGGGGACCGGGTTCGCGCGGGATCGGAACCACGCGGGACCGGGGTGGTCGGCTGCTCGTCCGTCCCGGCGATGGACAGCGACCGGGGCGCCGCCGACCGGCCGTCGGGCGTCCACCGCTGGGTGTCGGAGCCGTCGCGGGCCTTGACGACGACATCGGTGTCGGAGTCGGTGCTCGCGGGTGCGACGGCGAGGTTCTCGGCCCTGCGCGGCAGCAACTCGCCCCGCACGGTGAGGTCGTAGCGGACGTCGTCGGCGCCCGCCTCGCCCGCGTCGACGCACTGGGCGAGCGTCACGACCCCGTCGGTGGCACGGGAGTCGAGGCAGAGCCCCGGGTCGGCGACACTGCGCAGCAGACCGTCGCCCTCGTACGACCACTGCTGGGTCCACGCCGTCGTGCACGCCGCGAGCCGGGTGTCCGCGCCGGCCCGGACCGTGCCGCGGACGTCCAGGCAGAGGCCGGCGGCGACATTGCGCAGCCGGGTCCGCTGCGGGGCGACAGACTGTCCGGCGGCGCCGGGCGGTGGCGCGGAGTCGGGACCGGCCGAGAGCGTTCCGGTCCTGCCGCTCGCGCTGGTGGAGGCGACGGGGTCGGCGCCACCGTCGTCCGACCACATGCCGGCCACCAGGAGGGACGCGAGCGCGACGGCGGCGGTGAAGCCGACCCCGGTCAGCAGTGCCCGGGTGTTCCGCTCGTCCGCCAGGAACCGGCGGCCTTGCGGGGGGATCCGGGACAGCAGGCGGCGGCGTCCGCCGCCCGCGTGTCTGCCGCCGGGGCCCGCCCCGGTCCGGGCGGCGGCTCGGGACGGCGTGCGGCCGGGCCGGGAGTCGAGATAGCGGCGTGCTCCCCAGCCGAGGACCGCTTCGGCGAGGAGTCCGCCGAGCCCGCCCTCGAAATGGCTCAGCTGTTCCGCTGCGGAGCGGCAGTAGGGGCACTCGAAGAGGTGCTGCTGCACATCGGGCAGCAGCGCGCCGCCACGGCGCAGAGGGACGTCGAGGAGTCGGTTGTGGAAGCGGCATTCGTCGGTGGGGGCCAGTCCCCGGTGAGCCCGTACACAGCCGGCCCGGAACTGATCGCGGGCCTGCTCCAGCGCTCCCGCCGCGGCCCCGGGGGTCATGCCGAGCAGAGCCGCCGGGACGGACACGTCCTCGGCCTCGACCTCGATGTGCCACAGCAGGCACTGGTCGAGTTCGGGAAGCGCCTCGAAGGCGCGCTGGGCGAGGAGGCGGTTCTCGGGAGTCAGTGACTTCGCGGCGCGCATGCCCCGGCCCCCCGCGGGCTTTCTCAGCTCGCGCAGAACCTCCGATATCCGTTCGTCGGCGGCCCAGTCCCCGACCGTGTCCCGTACCGCCACCAGAATCCGGGGCCGCAACGCGCCGGCGGACGCGGAGCGCATGAGCTGGCCGAGGATCCGGTGGAAGGCGGTGGCGGTGACCATCGAGGCGATGTCCGCCGAGGAGGCGAGGCAGATGACCGCGTACTCGTGCGCGGGCTGCCAGTGCCGCGCCATCAGCAGCGCGACGGGCTCGGGGACCTCGCCCACGGGCCGGCCCCTGAGCCGGGAGGCCAGGACCTCGTCGGATTCCCCGAGGGCCAGGCCGGGGCGCGGAGCATAGGACGGACGCGGGGGGTGGGGGGTGTGCACTGAGCGGGTTCCTTCCAAGGCACAAGGCGGCACACGGGGTTCGGGTCGCCGAAAGGGCCCTGGCGTGTGGGGACCATTGCGGCGGGGGCGCCGGGTACACGGCGCGGGAAAGCCGCACGACGGCCGCCGGGTGATGAGCTTTGTGAGCTCGCCGGCGGCCCAAAGCGGAGAGCGGCGATTCCGAGCGGCCATGGCCCCTGCGCGCGAAGGTCACCTTCGCACAGGTCGCTCAGGGCCAACAAGGCGCTTGAACAACATCGGTATCGGGGAAAAGTCAAGGCGGGTCGCCTCGGCAACTCGGCGCGCTCGCACCGGCTTTCGGCACACCCTTGGTCCAAGTACCGCCAATCCCCCACTGCGAGTGCCGGTAATCCCCGCCCGCACCCGCCGACAATGCCTTCGGCCTCGAGTACGGGCATTGCCCGCACCGTCGAGTACGGGCATTCCCCGCCCCGGGCGCACCGGCATTCCCCGCGCCCCGCGCGCCGGCATTCCCCGGGGCGCGGGTCACGGCTTTCCCGCGGGAAGGTCGTAGGTCAGATCTGCCAGGACCGCAGCCGGTCCGCCGCCCCGTAGACATCGGTCTTGCCGGAGATGAGATCGCGCGCGAGGTCGACCAGGGCGCCGTACGGCGGGTCGATGCCGACACCGCTGACGAACATGTATGCGATCGCCGTGGCGCAGGCGAAGCGCGCGTTCGCCGACGGCAGCGGCTTGAGCAGCGTCAGAGTGTGCAGCAGGGCGGCGGCGCGCCAGGCCGGATCGGAGTCCACACCGAGACGGGGTGGGTCCACACGGTGGCGGGCGACCGCGGCGACCAACGCGGAGAAGTCGTTGATGACGGGCTGGTCGGGAAGGACCTCTTCATGGCGCTGCAGCAGCCATGGCACATCGATGTGGAGGACGGCGGCCATGGGTCAGGCGTCCTGCCCCTCACTCTTCGTGGGCGGCTCGTCCTCGGGGAAGGCCGCCGCGAACTCGTCCGCGTGCCCCTCGAAGAACCGACGGAACGCCTCGGCGCCCTCCTGCAGGGCCCGATGCCGCGCGATGTCGGCCGCGGCTGCCTCGCGTACCAGGGCCTTCATCGACGTACCGCGCTCCTTGGCGATCCGTCGCAGGTCCGCTAGCTCCCGATCACTGAACTCCACGTTGAGGGCTGGCATGTCCCACACGGTACCTCTCGGGTACTCGGCGGTAAATACCCGCAGGTGGGAAGAGGGTGAGAGAGGTACCGGAAGCGGGTGAGCGGCCCGTCGTGCGGGCCGGGACGGAATGCGGTGGGCGGACCGGCGAGGCGGTCGACGCGCCACCGCTCTCCCGGCCGTCGGCTTCGGGGGTGTGTATTCCGGCCACGGACTAGGCTGGAACACGAGCGATGCACTTGTTCACCGAGAGTGTGCGCAAGGGAGTGGCGATGAGCCCGGTCCGTCCCCCAGGCGAAGCCGCCACGGCTCGGGCAGTCATCGAGGACAACGGCATCCTGGTGCACTGGAACGAGGACGCACGCCGACTGCTGGGGTATGCGCCCGGGGAGGCCGAGGGCCGCCCCGCCGCGGAGTTGCTCGTCCCGGGCAGCCCGGTACCGCGAGCCGAGCCGGACGGTACCCGCTGGAGCGGCACGGTGCAGCTGCGTCACCATGACGGCGGCACCCTGCCGTTGTGGCTGCTGGCCCATCACCGTCCGCAGGAGCACGGCGGCGAATGGCTGGTCGTCGCCCCGCTCGGCGACCTGGACCGCCTGCTGGAGGACGACCGGCTGCTCACCACGGCGCTGACCTGCTCGCCCTGCGCCCTCGCCGTCTTCGACGAGAACCTGCGACTGTACGCCTGCAACGAGGCGATGGCGGGCCTGGTCGGACTCCCACGGGAGCGGATCCGCGGTCTGCGGCTGACGGAGATCAGCGGCAGACCCGAGAGCGAGGATCTGGAGATCGAGGCCCGCGAGGTCCTGGAGACCGGCCGGAGCCGGGATGTGCAGACACACCGGCGCAGCGGCGGCGAGACTCTGTCGCATGCCTGGCTGTCCCGGTTCGCGCCGCTGGTCGACGACCGCGGCCGGGTGTGCGGGGTGTGCGTCACCGCGCACGACTTCACCGAGCAGTATCTGGCGCGGGAGCGGCTGCAGTTGGTCAACGAGGCCAGCGTCCGCATCGGGACCACCCTCGACGTGACCCGCACGGCACAGGAGCTGGCCGATGTGTGCGTGCCCGCGCTCGCCGACTTCGTCAGCGTCGATCTGCTGGAGCCGCCGGGCGAAGGGGCCGGGCCGGGGCCCTCCTCGGTCACCCCGCCGGTCACGCTGTGCCGCGCCGCCCATCAGTCGATCACGCCGGGCTGCCCGGAGGCACTGATCGAGCCCGGCCGGGTCGGCCGGTACCCCGCCTCCTCCCCGCAGGCGACCTCGCTGGTGGCCGGCCGGACGATGGTGGCCACCAATCTCGCCACGACGCTCACCGAGTGGCTCGAATGGGACCGGGAGCGCGGCAGACGCGTCCGCGAACTCGGCGTGCACTCCACGATGTCGGTCCCCATCCAGGCCCGCGGCGGAACGTTCGGGGTGGCCGTGCTGCGACGGTTCCGGCGGTCGGACCCCTTCACTGCGGACGATGTGCTGATCGCCGAGGAGATCACGGCGCGGGCCGCGGTCTGCATCGACAACGCCCGGCGGTTCGAGCGCGAGCGCGAGACGGCACTCGCGCTCCAGCGCAGTCTGCTGCCCCGCAGTCTGCCGCGTACCGCCGCACTGGAGGCGGCCTCCCGCTATCTGCCGGCGGCCCGCGCGGGTGTGGGCGGCGACTGGTTCGACGTGATCCCGCTGTCCGGGATGCGGATCGCCATGGTGGTCGGCGACGTGGTCGGGCACGGGGTCCAGGCCTCCGCCACCATGGGGCGGCTGCGCACCGCCGTGCGGACGCTCGCCGACATCGATCTGGCGCCGGAGGAACTGCTCACCCATCTCGACGATCTCGTCATACGCATGTCCCAGGAGACGGGGCTCGAGGGCCCGACCGGTGAGGTGGGTGCCACCTGTCTGTACGCGGTCTACGACCCGGTCTCGCGTCGGTGCGCACTCGCGCGGGCGGGCCATCCCGCCCCGGTGATGGTGCCGCCGGGCCAAGCGGCCCGGCAGATCGAACTGCCGGGCGGGCCGCCGCTGGGACTCGGCGGGCTGCCCTTCGAATCGACCGAGATCGACCTGCCCGAGGGCACGGTGCTCGGGCTGTACACGGACGGGCTGATCGAGAGCCGTGAGCGTGACATCGACACGAACCACCGGCTGCTGTGCTCGACGCTCGCCGGATCCTCCTCCGGTCAGGGCTCGCTGGACGACGCCTGCGACCGGGTCCTGCACACCCTGCTGCCCGCGGGCGGTGTCCCGGACGATGTGGCCCTGTTGCTCGCCCGTACCCACGGGCTGCCCTCCGCACAGGTGCAGACCTGGGAGATCTCCCCCGATCCGGCACTGGTCGCCACGGTCCGCAAGCAGGTCGTGGGACGGCTGGAGGTGTGGCGGATGAGCGACGCCGCGTTCACCGCCGAGCTGGTGGTCAGCGAGCTGGTCACCAACGCCATCCGCTATGGCGAAGATCCGATCCGGCTGCGGCTGATCCATGACGCCACCACGCTGATCTGCGAGGTCTCCGACGGCAGCCTCACCGCCCCGCATCTGCGCCGGGCCCGGACCTACGACGAGGGCGGTCGCGGTCTGCTGCTGGTGGCCCAGCTCGCCCAGCGCTGGGGCAGTCGCCACACCAGCGAGGGCAAGGTGATCTGGGCCGAGCTGGGTCCGGTACAGTGAGCCGACGGCCGGTGCCGGTCAGTGGCCGTCGCGGCCCCCGGACGGATCCCAGCCATGGTTCCCGCTCCAGCCGTGGTGCCCGCCCCAGCCACCGTAGCCACCCCCGCCGCCCGGGCCGTCCGGCGGGCAGTACGGGCCCGAGCAGCCGCCCTCGCTCCCGGAGAGGGGCCGGTCCGTCACCGATGCGCTCGCGCTCGGGGCGGCGGTCCGCGTCGGTGTGCTCGCGCTCGCCGCGGCCGCCGCGCGGGACGGCTCGGCGTCGTGCGTCGCCGTGGGCGTCGGTGAGGCCACGGCGCCCCAGTCGGCCGTCTGCATCCGCAGCGTGTTCGAGGTGTCCGCGTGCCAGCGCTGGGTGTCGTCCCCGGTCCGCGGCTTGAGTACGAGCGAGGCGTCCCGGGAGGAGGAGGCGGGGGTCAGGGCCAGGTCCTGGTCGAAGCGCGGTACGAGCGCGCCCTGGAGGGTGAAGTCGTAGCGGACGTTCTTCCCCGCAGACCCCGTGGCCCCCGCGCAGGCGACGAGTTGGACCGAGTAGCCGAGGTGGGAGTCGAGGCACAGATCCGGCGCGGCGGCGCTTCGCAGCAGTCCGTCGGTCTCGTAGGCCCACTGCTGGGTCACGGAGGCCGCGCAGGACAGCAGCACGGCCTCGGCGCCGACGACCGCCTTGTCCTGGTCGAGGCCGATGCACAGACCGCTGTCCTCGTTGCGCAGCCGGCCCTCGAAGGCGCCGGTGGGCACGTCGGCGGCGGCGCCGATCAGGGAGGGCGATCCGGAGCCGCTCGTCGCTCCCGGGCTGGGCTCACCGGACGGCGTGCCCTTGCCGGTCGCGGCGCCCTCGCCCGACCTGGCGCCGGACCACACGGCCAGCGGGATGAGGACGAGCGCGCTCACCGTGGCCACGGCGAGGGTGAGTTGCCGACGACGCGGCGAACGCCGGGGAGCCTTGCGCCCGTTGGCGGAGCGCCGGCCTGCGGCGGTCGGCACCGAGGCGTCGTTGTCCGGGGCGCCCGTCGCGGGGGCGCCCTGAGCGCCGGGACCGGCCGGGCCGACGGGGGCCATGGAGTCGGTGGCGGCAGCGGTGGCCCGGGGGCGTACGTCGGCCGGGTCGACCAGCGGCTCCCCGCCGACCAGGGGTTCGCCGCCGACGAGGGGCTCGCCGCCGACCAGGGGTTCCCCGCCGACGAGGGGCATCACGGGCGGTGCAGGTGCCGTGGCCCCCGCGCCGGGCTCGTTCTTCGTCTCCAGGTAGGCCTGCGCACCCCAGCCGAGCACGCCCTCCGCGAGCAGCAGCGGAAGGCGCCGGTGGAAGCCCTCCAACTGCTCGGCGGCCTGGTGGCAGTGGACGCAACCGTCGACATGACGGCGCAGGTCGGGATCGAGCACGCCGTCCTCCCGGCGCAGTGAGGCGTCCAGCAGGCCCGCATAGCGACGGCACCCCTCGTCGGGGGCGGACTCGCGATGGACGTCCAGACACCCCTCGCGCAACTGCTCTCGCGCGCGGTCCAGCCGTACTGCGGCGTCGGCCGTCCCCAGGCCCAACAGGGCGGCGGGGACGACGAGTTCCTCGCGCTCCACCTCGGCGTGCCACAGCAGACAGCGGGCGGGCTCGGGGAGCCGCTGGAAGGCACGGGACACCAGACGGCGGGTCTCGGGGGGCAGTAGCCGCGCCGCGGCACGCTCGCCGCTCGCGGGGTCGGAGCGGAGGTCGGGGTGCAGCAGGGCGTGCCGGTGGTCGGTCAGCCACTCCCCCGCGAGACGCCGGATGGTGACGAGCAGATGGGGCCGCCACGCGGCCGTGGGCCCGCCCTGCCGGGCGGAATCCTCGAAGAGCCGGGTGAATGCCGCCGTGGTGAGCATTCCGGCGGGGTGAGCCCCGTCCGTGCACAACCGGGCGTAGGAGAAGGCGGCCTCCCAGTGGCGGCCGAGCAGTTCGCCGACCGGATGGTGTACGGGCCTCTTGCCGGCGGACTTCTTCAGCTCGGCCGCGAGCTGTTCGTCCGTAGCGTCGTACGACGGGAAGGAGTCCGGGGAATTCCGCTGGGCCCCGCCTTGCACGTCCACGTTCCTCCAAAGCCCGCACGGAAGTTCTTTAGTACATACCAATGGAGGCACCATCCGACCGATCACGCATGGGGAAGTGCCCTGAGGATTATCCGGTATATCGAACACTCGCCCGAGGTAGCTCCGGTGAAGCGGGCGGTGCACGACATCGTCGGCCGCGCTGCGGTAAAGGGAATGGTCCACGCGCCGACAGTGACACTTTTGCACAGGTCGCCGAGCACGAACAAGACAGGCCCTCACTTTTGCATTCCTGTGCCCCGCCGGTGAGTTGACAGAAAGTCAATAGATCGGGAATCGGCGTTGGAAATGCCGGGTTGTCCGGTTCGCTCGCCCGGATATTCATCCAGTGGTACGGCGCTGCGTCGAGCGGTAGGCGGTCGGTGGGTGCGCCGCCACCGGCGACGCACCTGTTTCCCTCTCAGACCTGCCGCCCGAGGAACGCCAGCAGTCGCACGTGCGCCGCCGCGCCCTCCGGGGCCGGATTCTCCGGCCCGAACATACCGGGCCTGCGGAAGGCGTCCATACCGGTGCGCCGCATGTGCGTGAGCAGGTCCTCGCACAGCCGGTGCGTCCGGTCGGCGACTGTCGCCAGGTCCACCCCGTGAACGAGCACCTCGGTGAGGTGGATCAACGCCGCCATCGGCCCGGGGACGGGCCCGAACCCGAGTCGGACCATCGCCTTGGCGAGGTCGGCGTCGGTGGGTGCCGCCTGCTGCCAGGCCGCGCGGTCGGCCTCGGCGGCCGCCTTGTAGGCGTGGACCGGATCGGTGCCGAGCCAGTCGTCGTGGTGCTCGCCGCCGGGGTCGGTGCCGGTCAGCTCGGCGGCGAAGATCCGCATGCCGCCGACGACGTGATTGAGCGTCGTGCGCGCATCCCACTCCGGGCAGGGGGTGGGCGCGGACCACACGTCGCCGCCGATCGCTTCGACCACCGAGCCCGTCATGGCGAGCGCCCGCCCGATGCGCCCGACCGCCGCGGGCCGCTCGACCACCACGCGGGCCAGCCAGTCGTAGATCCGCGCGAACGCCAGCCGCTGGGCGCCGGACTGACAGTACGCCTCCGCACCCTCACGCTCCTTGAACGCCATGAAGGTCTTCTCACAGGTCAGGTGGTCGTACAGTTTCTCCGGCTGCCCCTTGAAGAACCCGTCCTCCTCGCCGGAGCAGACCAGAACCGGGCAGGCGATCCGCTCGGCGATGCCGTCGCGCAGGTGGTAGTCGAGGTAGGCAGCGGGGAACACGCGCGGGGTGTCGACGCCCATCGCGAACATGCCGTGCTCCAAAGCCCACTTGGTGCTGGGATCGGAGGCCATGGCGGCCTCGAGCGCCGCGTCGATGCCGAGGTCGTGCGGAGCCCGCAGCCGCCGCTCGGCCTCCTGGCGGGGCAGCGGGATGGAGGCGGTGCTGATGTCGCCGAGGTCGTAGACGCCGTCGAGCGCGATGACGGCTGCGATCCGGCGGTCGAACACGGCGGCGCGAGGCGCGAGGCAGCCGCCCATGCTGGCGCCGAGGACGGCGATCCGCTCCGGGTCGACCCCGGGAAGCGTCTCGGCGTAATCGAGCACCGGTGTGACGACGTTCTCCCAGTCCGGCCTGAACATCAGCCCCTGACGGTGGCGTGTGCCGGGCTGACCGGGGCCGTCGAAGGTCAGGACGGTGCAGCCGCGTTCGACGGCCGCCGCCGCGCCGAAGAAGTGCATCTCCTCGGCGGTTCCGTCGAAGCCGTTGAACATGACCACGGTCGGGCGCGGCGCGCCCGAGTCGTCGGAGCGGTAGAGGTAGCCGGGCAGGGTCGTGCCGTCGTAGGGATCTCGACCGGTTCGACGGCGGGGTGAACAGGGCGGCGGCCTGGCGGAAGCAGTGCACGGAGGAGTCGTAGGCGTCGCGGATGCGTGGGCCGGCGCCGTCGCCGTGCAGGAAGAACTCGGCACAGCGGTAGTAGTTCGAGGCGCGCAGGAACCCGTCGCGGGCGCTGACGCGGTGGCCACCCGCCAGGGAGGTGCGCGCCTGGCCGGCGACCCTCTCGGCGGTGGCCAGCCAGCGGTCGTGCCAGCGGCTACGGCACCTTCGCGGTGGCCGAGGTCGCCGCCCGCGCCGGTGTCGCCGACAGCAGCATCTACCGCCGCTGGGGCAGCCTGGAGGCGCTGCTGATGGACGTGGTCGTCAGCCGCCTCACCGAGCACTCACCCATGCCCGACACCGGCGGCCTCGCCGGCGACCTGCGCGCCTTCGCCGCCAAGGCCGCCAAGGACGTCTCAGGGCCGGACGGCCTGGCGCTGCTGCGAACCGTCGTCACAGTGCTGGCCGCCGGCCCGTCCGGCGAAGCAGCCCGCGACCGATTCCTTCGCGCCCGCTCCGAACAGATCCAGGGCATGCTCGACCGGGCCCGCGCACGCGGCGAGCATCCTCCCGACGCGCTGGAGATGCTGGACGTCATCCTGGCGCCGATGTACGTCCGGGTGCTGTTCGGCGTCGGACCACTGACATCGGACTACATCGACGGCCTGGTCGACCGCGCGCTCGCGCGCTGACCGAGGTGAACCGGCACTGAGCCACGGCCCTCAGGAGGCGAAGGCGAGGATCTCCTCGGCGACCGCCCGGGGGTTCTCCAGCAGCATGGCGTGCGTGGCGTCGACAGGGACGACCGTGACGTTCGGCCGCTCCTCGGCCAGCGCGGCGAGGTCCCGGGCGAGCCCCTTGGCGTAGGCGGCCATCATGTGGTCGAACCAGTCCAGATCCGGAACGCGGGGCACCTGCCGCCGGGCGCGGCCGAGCAGCAGCGGCGCGGTCATCCTGCGGAAGAGGCCGAAGAGGTCGAGGGAGTCGATCACCGCGCACATTTCCAGCATCTCCCTCCGGCCGGGGCGCAGTTCCAGCATCCCGTCGCCCCGCTCCCGCACCGAGCGCAGCACACCGGCCTCGAGCAACTCATAGGGGATGCCCAGCTGTTCGGAGATCACGCGCTCCTCCGCGAGCAGGTTCCTGAGCCCCTCCGCGGGCAGTTTCCTCTTCCGGTCGACGACGCTCAACTCCCTGATCTGGGCGAGGCGTTGTACGACTTGACCCGGGTCGAGACCCACGTACTGGTCCGGGCGCCCCCAGCCGAATCCGTCGAGGTTCACCGCGCCGGGGGTGACGTCCGGGTGCTCCAGCGCGTACCGCACGGCGAGCATGCCGCCGAGAGAGTGCCCCACGGGAAGGGCGCCGGGGATCCCGTGGTCCGCGAGGACCTCCTCGATGTCCGCGAGCACCTCGGGCAGGCGCCACGGACCGGAGGGCGAGTGACCGTGGCCGCGCAGATCCATGGCCAGCACCCGGTGGTGCGGCACCAGCAGGGGTGCGACGGCGGCCCAGTCGGCGAGCGTGCGTCCGGCACCGTGCAGGAGCAGCAGGGGCGGGCCTTCGCCTCCGTGGTCGTGCAAGGCCGGCACGATGCGGTCTCCGGTCATGAATCGACAGTAGAGCGCCGCGGCGGTCTCCGCTGTCAGCGCGAACGGAGCAGGTCCAGGGCCCGCTCCCACCGGAACTCGGGACGCCCGCCGTCCTCGTCCGTCTCTCCGGCGTACGGGTCCCCGAACCGGACCCCCATGCCGCCCAGCCGTTCGAGGCTGGCGCGATAGGCGGGATGGGCCGCCAGCGCCTCGCTCACACAGGGCAGGACGGCGATCGGCACACCGAGCCCGTACGCCTCGCACAGGGTGCCCAGTGCCAGGGTGTCGGATATCCCGGCGGCCCATTTGTTGACGGTGTTGAAGGTGGCCGGGGCCACGACGACGGCGTCCGGGTCCGGGAACGGCCGGGGGTCGCCCGGGGCGCGCCAGGCGGACCGGATCGGGTGGCCCGTCCGCGCCTCGACGTCGTCGGTGTCGAAGAAACGCAGGGCGAGCGGGGTGGCGATGACCCCCACCTCCCAGCCGTCCTCCAGGGCGGCCGCGACCAGTTTGCCGACGTCCTGGGCGATGCCCGCGGCGCAGACGACGACGTACAGAAAGGGTTTCGAGACGTCCTGGGTCACGCCTGCACTCTAGGCCGTCCACCCGGCACGATGCGGCGCGCCGACGCGCTGCTACCGTAGAGAACGCTGGTTCTCTCGGTCGGGGACCCCAGAAGGAGTTCGTGCATGGACAGCGAAGTCGCCCGCGACCGGGCGCTGGACGCGGCGGAGAAGCTGTTCTACGGCCGTGGCATACAGAGCGTCGGGATGGACGACATCCGCGGCACCTCAGGTGTGTCCCTCAAGCGGCTGTACCAGCTCTTCCCCGCCAAGGAGCAGCTGGTCGAGGCCTATCTGGAGCGGCGTGACGTGCGCTGGCGGCAGCGGCTGACGGAGCACGTGGACCGGCACACGGACCCCGTGGAACGCATCCTGGCCGTGTTCGCCTGGCTGCGGGAGTGGTTCGCCGAGCCCGGGTTCCGCGGCTGCGCCTGGATCAACTCGTACGGCGAGCTGGGCGCCACATCACCCCGCGTGCTGGCTCTCGTACGCGCCCACAAGCGGGCCTTCAGGGCGTATCTGGCCGGTCTGGTGTCCGACGCCGGGCTGCCCGCCCCCCTCGGCGACCAGCTGTTCCTGCTGGCCGAGGGCGCCATCGTGACCGCGGGCACAGAGGCCTCCACGGAGCCCGCCGATCAAGCGGGCCGGGCTGCCGGGCTGCTGCTGGCGGCCTACCGGTGACGCTCCGGCAGGCCGGATGCCACCGCCGGACGACGGCGGACCGCCGCTACGGCGCGGTGGGGCCCGCACGGGCCGACGGTGGCCGCCGAGGACGGCTCCGGTGGCGTCCCCCGCTGTCCTCTCTGTCCTCGAAGTTCTCGAAGTTCTCGACTCGGAGCCGCAACGGTGTCAGCTCGCCCGGGAAGCCTCGACTCCTTTCTCGCTGATGGTGATGGCGCTCACCGGACAGGCGCGTGCCGCCTCCCGCACCAGCGGGTCGCCGCCACCGTCCTCCTTGCCGGGCAGGACCTCGCTGTAGCCGTCGTCGTCCTGGGTGAAGACGCCCGGCGCGGTCAGGGCGCACTGGCCCGCACCGATGCAGACGTCCCTGTCGATGGAGATGGAGATGGAGATGTCATCAGTCATGGTCGACAGCCTCTTACCAGGTCACGGGGAGTTCCAGCATCCCCTGGATCGTGTCGCCCGGTTTGAAGGGAATCTCCTCCGGCGGTGCGGCCAGTCGCAGCCCGGGGAGCCGGTCGAACAGGGTGCTCAGGGCGAGCTCCAGCTCGGCCCGCGCCAGGTTCTGGCCGAGGCACTGATGGATACCGAACCCGAAGGCGACATGGTGGCGGTTGGTGCGGTGCCAGTCCAGGAGATCCGGCTCGGGGAAGGCGGCGGTGTCCCGGTTGATGACGGACGTGGAGAACAGCACACCCTCGTCGGCGCGGATGGTGCACCCGGCGACCTCGATGTCCTCGGTGGCCACCCGAATCAGCCCGTCGGCGATGGACAGGAAGCGCAGCAGCTCCTCGACCGCGGCGGACATGAGGCCCGGGTCGCCCCGCAGCTCCGCGAGTTGCTCGGGGTGCCTCAGCAGGGTGAACGTGCCGAGGGAGATCATGTTCGCGGTCGTCTCGTGCCCGGCGACCAGCAGCAGCGTGGCCAGCGAGACCAGCTCCGACCGGTCCAGTCCTCCGTCCCGCAGCTGCTCCTGGATCAGCTCGTCGAGCAGTCCGTCCCCCGGCCGCTCGCGCTTGGCGTCGATCAGGTCCCCGAGGTAGGCGTCCAAGCGGTCACGGGCGTCCTGGGTGTCGGCCGGGGTGGGGCCGCGCAACAGCCTGCGGGACTGCTCCTCGAAGAACTCGTGGTCGGCGTAGGGGACGCCGAGCAGCGCGCAGATCACCATCGACGGCAGGGGCAGCGCGAAGGCGCTCACGAGCTCGACCGGCGGGCCGGCCGCCTCCACGGCGTCCAGCAGCCGGTCGACGGTCTCCTGGATGCGCGGACGCAGGACGTTGACCCGCTTGAGCGTGAAGTTCGGAACCAGCATGCGGCGCTGTGTGCGGTGCTGGGGGTCGTCCATGCCGAGCAGGGTCACCCTGCGGTCGCGGACGGCGGCGAAGCGTGGGTTGGTCGCCGGGAAGGTGTCCTTGTTCCGGTCGGAGGACAGGCGCGGGTCCGCCAGGAGCTCCCGGGCCGTGGAGTGGCCGGTGACCACCCAGACGTCGCGTCCGTCGTAGAGCGTGACGCGGGTCAGGGGCCGCTCGCTGCGCAAGGGGTCGTAGGCCGCGGGCGGGTGGTAGGGGCAGGTGCGGTCCTGGGGGAAGGCGACGGTTTCTGACTGGGTCACAGCGGGTTTCGTCATGTATGACCTCGCAATGTATGACCTCGCAGGCGAAGATTCGCTCTTGCCGATCATCATCAATTAGATGCCCGAGGCATCTACAGGGCCACCCGAAGTTCGGCCAGATCCGCCGGATGCCGTATGTGGCCGAAGCCTGTCGTCGGCCGACGGCCGAAGGCGGCCGACGTCCGGCCGTGAACCGCCGTCGGCAGGACGCCCGTACCGCCGCACCCTGCGGGAGCGCGTCGTGCGCCCCCGCTCCGACCATCGTAATTCGCTTGCCCGCGCATCCGCCGCTCCTGAAGGATCGGCGCATGTTCACCGCCGAAACCGTGCTGCCGCCATCTGTCGCCCCCGCATGTTCCGGCCGGGGCCGACAGCAGCAGTCCGGCCATCCCCGGAGGCTCTCGCCGCGCCGGTCGTGACCGCCGCGTTGGTGGCCGGACTGGTCGCGGGATACGGCATCGCCGTACCCGTCGGAGCGGTCTCGGCCTATCTCCTCTCCCTCTCCGCCCGTACGTCCCTGCGCACCGGTGTGTGCGCCGCGCTCGGTGTCGCCACGGCCGACGGCATCTACGCCCTGGCGGCGACCGGCGGCGGCACCGCCCTCGCCGCCGCCCTGCAACCGGTACTGGTCCCCCTGCGCTGGGTGTCCGCGCTGGTGCTGGCCGCCCTCGCCGTGCGCGGCGCCGTCGGCGCACTGCGCCGGTACCGCTCCGAGGGGCGGGCCGTCCCGGAGCGCGCGGCACCGGCGGGACCCGGGCGGGCGTATCTGGGGCTGCTCGGCGTCACCCTGCTGAACCCGACCACGGTGATCTACTTCGCCGCGCTGGTGCTGGGGGGCCGCGCCACGGACTCCGTACGGCCGCTGGAGCAGGGGCTGTTCGTCCTCGCGGCGTTCGCCGCGTCCGCGAGCTGGCAGCTGGTGCTGGCCGGGGGCGGCGCGCTGCTCGGCCGGGCGCTGACCGGGCGGCGCGGGCGCCTGGTGACGGCGCTCGTCTCCAGCACGGTGATCGCGGCGCTGGCGGTGCGAGTGCTGACCGGTCCCGGGTGAGGCGGCGGCGATCCGGGCTCCGCGCCGGAAGCGTGGTGTGGATGAAACCGGGTGCGGCTGGTGTTGAATCACG
Organism: Streptomyces sp. NPDC002573; assembly: GCF_042889625.1. Lineage (NCBI taxonomy): Bacteria > Bacillati > Actinomycetota > Actinomycetes > Kitasatosporales > Streptomycetaceae > Streptomyces > Streptomyces sp. NPDC002573. The sequence continues at coordinate 22,454 of NZ_JBIARC010000037.1, forward strand.
AAGCATGCGTTCGCGGCAGGACTGGGTCCGCCACGCGGCGGACGCGACAACAGTCGTACGCGACGATGGGACGGATGACATGCCTCTTGAGGGCGAGTACGAACCCAGCCCGACGCAGTGGGTGCGCGAACAGGTGGATCTGTACGAGCGTTCCGGTGGCACCGAGGGCACCACGCTCCAGGACACGGGGATGCCGGTGATCATCCTCACGACTCTCGGGGCCAAGAGCGGCAAGATCCGCAAGACTCCGCTGATGCGCGTGGAGCACGAGGGCCGGTACGCCGCGGTGGCGTCGCTGGGCGGCGCGCCCAAGCACCCGGTCTGGTACTACAACGTGACGGAGCATCCCACGGTGGAGCTCCAGGACGGGCCGGTGCGCCGGGAGATGACGGCCCGTGAGGTCACGGGCGAAGAGAAGGCGCAGTGGTGGGAGCGGGCCGTGGCCGCCTTCCCGCCGTACGCCGACTACCAGAAGAAGACGGACCGGGAGATCCCCCTCTTCGTGCTGGAGCCCACCGGGAAGTGAGTCCCGGCAGTGGCGGGCCGCGCGGCGCTCTCGCCGTGCGGCCCGCCCTTGTGTCACGGGGACTCAGCCGGGCAGGGGCTGTTCGGCCCAGATGGTCTTGCCCTGGTCGGTCTGCCGGCTGCCCCAGCGCTGGGTGAGCTGGGCGACCAGCAGCAGACCTCGGCCGCCCTCGTCGAAGACGTGTGCCCGGCGCAGATGCGGCGAGGTGGAACTGCCGTCGAAGACCTCGCAGATCAGTGAGCGGTCGCGGATCAGCCGCAGCCGGATGGGCGATCCGCCGTAGCGGATCGCGTTGGTCACCAGCTCGCTGACCACCAGCTCCGTGACGAACGCGGTCTCCTCCAGGCCCCATTCGGCCAGCCGGTCGATGGCGTTCTGCCGTGCGGTGGCCACATACGCCGGGTCCGTGGGGACGTCCCAGGTGGCCACCCGGTCGGCGCCCAGGGCCCGGGTGCGCGCCATCAGCAGGGCCACGTCGTCGCCGGGCTCGTCGGGCAGCACCGCCTTCAGCACCCCGTCGCACAGGGCGTCGAGGGAGTCCTTCGGCACCTCCAGCGCATGGCACAGTGCGTTGGTGCCGCAGTCCAGATCACGCCTGTGGCCCCTGATCAGCCCGTTGGTGTAGAGGGCGATCAGCGAGCCCTCCGGCAGCTCCAGTCGAAGGCACTCGAAGGGCAGACCGCCGACTCCCAGGGGCGGCCCGGCCGACATGGTGACGAGGTGTGCGCTGCCGTCGGGCCGCAGCACGGCCGGGGCGGGGTGTCCCGCCGCGGCCAGGTCCAGGCGGCACGAGACCGGATCGTAGATGGCGTACAGGCAGGTGGCGCCGAGTTCGGCGACCTCGTCACCGGCTCCCTCCGACGCGAGGTGGGAGACCAGGTCGTCAAGATGGGTGAGGAGTTCGTCGGGCGCGAGGTCGACGTCGGCGAGGGTGCGGACGGCGGTGCGCAGGCGCCCCATGGTCGCCGTGGACCCGATGCCGTGGCCGACCACGTCGCCCACGACCAGGGCGACCCTGCTGCCGGACAGCTGGATCACATCGAACCAGTCCCCGCCGAATCCGGCCGTCGACCCGGACGGGACATAGCGGTGGGCCACTTCGAGACCGACCGGTCCGGGCAGGGCACGCGGCAACAGGCTGTGCTGGAGGGCCAGCGCGGTCGACCGCTCGCGGGCGAAGCGGCGGGCGTTGTCGATGCAGACGGCCGCCCGGCTGACCAGTTCCTCGGCGAAGACGGTGTCGTCGGCCGCGTAGGGGTCCGGGTTGCGGATGCGCACGAACACCGCGACGCCCAGGATCGTGTCGCGGGCCATGAGCGGGACGGCCATCAGGGAGTGAGCGCCGTTCCGGGCCGCGGGGTCGCCGACGTCCCGTGCGTTGCGCTCCTGCGCCCAGTGGTCGAAGTCGGCTTCGCCCGCCCTGCGGAGCACGGCCCGGCACTCGCGCAGCGCGCGTGCGGGAGGCGAGTGCGGCAGATAGATGTCCTCGTCTCCCAGCCTGACCGCGGCCTCGGGTGTCCCCTCGGTGACGGACCGGTGGGCGATCCGGCGCATGACCGGGTCGCCACGTTCCGTGGGCCCTTCGTCCTGGCCGAGGACCCAGCCCAGCAGATCCACGCTGGCGAAGTCGGCGAACCGCGGGACCACCACCTCCAGCAGCTCTTCGGCGGTGCGCGGCACGTCCAGCGTGGTGCCGATGACGACCGCGGCCTCGTTCAGCAGCATCAGGCGTCGCCGGGCCGAGTACTGCTCGGTCTCGTCGACGGCCGCCACGGCGACCGCGGTCACCTCGCCGGCGGCGTCCTTCACCGGCCACATGTCGATGGTCCAGGCATGCTCATGGTGCTGCGGCAAGGGACGGGTGTGGTTCTCGTAGTGCACGGGGCGCCCGGTCTCCGCGACTTGGCGCAACGAGCGGTGGAAGTGCCAGCCGGACTCGTCGTCCTCGGACAGGAGATCGGCGAAGCGCCGTCCCGCGAGCGTGTCCGCCACCGCCTCCAGGAGCTCGGCGGCCCTGTCGTTGGCGCGCAGAAAGCGCAGCTGTGTGTCGTACACGGACATCGCGACCGGTGCCTGCTGATACGCCAGGGCCACCACCAGCGACTCCGCCGCCTCGGGCGTCGTGGTCACCACGAAGCCCTGCGGCTCGCCGTCCACGCCGAGCACCGGGTAGGCGCTGACGCGCAGGGGGAAGGAACCACCGTCCCGGTGCCGCAGGACGACGGTGCCGGTGAGCGCGGTCAGCACGGGCGGGGACACGTTCTCGGCGAGCAGGTCCTGCGCCGCGCGACCCACGACCTCCTCGGCCGCGTATCCCGTCAGCCGCCGTGCGCCCTCGGTCCATCCCGTCACCGTGCCCCGGGCGTCGACGATCGCCGCGGCGGCGACTTCTTCCATATGGTCCAGAATGATCCCTCGCGGACTTTGCCTCAACCCGGCCCGGCGGCGGTGACGGCGGTCGTACGGTCCGGGGTGCTGGGGTAGGTACGGCGGCCGGGCGGGCGCCGGGTGCGGCGCGCGAGCCGGGGCCCCGGGCGGACACCAGGTGGAACGCGGCAGCCGGAGCCCCGGTCAGGCGCGGGCGTGCCGGCGGGCCGACTCGTTCTCCTGGGCCAGGCGCCGCAGCGCGAGCAGTGCGGGCTCCAGCAGGACGGTCAGCAGCAGCGCGCGCTCCATGACCTCCAACGAGTCGTCGATGCCCTCCAGTTGGTCGAAGTCGAGCGCCGCGGTCCGCTCCGCCAGCCGCGCGTACGGCAGCAGGACACGCCAGTCGAGCGGGACGCCGAGGCCACGCAGTGAGGCCAGGGTCTCGGCGAGGGTGGTCCTGGCCGGGGCGCCCGTGTGGACCGCCCAGCCCAACTCGTCCACCAGCCGGTCGACCTCGCCACGCTCCGGGGAGCCCTCCGGGGCGTCGCCGCCCGGCTCCCCGCCCGGGCCGATCGCGCCGAGAGCGAGGCCCAGCAGCACATGGATGTCGCCGGTGTGCTCCTCCAGGGCGCCCAGGAGGTCCCGGGTGATGCTGACGGACAGGCCCCTCGGGCCGGTGAGCGCGCGGATCAGACGGAGCCGGCGCAGATGGTCGTCGTCGTACTCGGCCTGGGTCGCGGACAGTTGACGGCCGGGCGGGAGCAGGCCCTCACGGAGGTAGTACTTGATCGTCGTGACGGAGACGCCACTGCGGCGGCTCAGTTCGGACAGACGCATCGGGGCGGCTCCACTCTGGTCATTGGATACCTTCACTGTCTAACATGGATAGTGGAGGTATCCAATGGGACCTCCGATCATGCCTGCCCGCTGTGCGCCCCTTTCGGTCTCCGCGCACCGCGGTGCCCTCGACTCCCGCCGGAAGAAGGACGCGCCGTGCCCACACTCCGCTGGACCACCGTCAGCACTCCCCCGTCGGACGCCGAGGCCTTCGTGATGGCCTCCCGGCTGGAGGTCCGTTCACTCACCGACGTACCGCGGTTCTTCCTGAAGTCGCTCGCGGCGTGGAAGCAGGCCCGCAGCGCGCCGGGCGCGTACGGCGTCTCGCTGGTCGCCCAGCCGTTCAAGCGCACGTTCTGGACACTGTCGACCTGGGAGAGCAAGCAGGCCGTGTACGCGTACGCCAAGGCCGAGCCGCATCGGTCGGTCATGACCGGTCTGCGCTCCACGATGAGCCGCTCGGTCTTCACGTTCTGGCAGGTACCGGCCGCGGAGCTGCCCCTCGGCTGGGCGGACGCCCGGCGCCGGCTGGCCGAGCAGGAACACCGCGAGGCACAGACCGCCGAGGGGCCCGCCACGGCCGTCTGACTTCGCCTCGCGCTGTCCACCGGCCGGGCACGCGGCCGTCAGGTCCCGCCGTACGCCCTCGCGGCGGCGGGGCCCGTCGCGTCGCCGTTGGCCTGCCGCTCCGCCGCACGGGTCGGGGCGTCCGTGATGTCGAGGAAGATCTGGTCGGCCTCGGGGACGGTGTGCGCGACCGAGCGTTTGATGCGCACCGCGACCTCCTCGACCTCCTCGCTGTCCAGACCGGGGACCAGGTCGACACGCGCGGCCACCAGGAGGGACCCGAGGCCGAGCTGCATGGTGAGCAGCGCCTCCACGCTGTCGATCTCGGGCTGCGCCTTCAGCAGCGCGTGGATCCGCTCGCTGAGCTCCGGATCGGCGGCCTGGCCGATCAACTGGTCCCGGGCGTCCCGGCCGAGCCGGTAGGCCACGTAGACCAGCAGGGCGCCGATGGCGAGCGAGGCGGACGCCTCCCACACGACGCTCCCGGTGACCATGTGCAGCGACATGCCGGCGATCGCGAGCAGCACGCCGAGCACCGCCGTGCTGTCCTCGGCGAGCACCGTGCGCAACGCGGGGTCGCGCAGTCGCTGCGCGGTCGTGCCCTGCTGCCGGTGCACCTGGTGCAGGCCCCGCGCCAGCGAGGCGCCCTCCGACAGCAGTGCGACCCCGAGCACGGCGAGCCCGGCCGCATAGCCGCTGTGCGACTCCTTCGCGCCACCCTTGAGGGCTCCGAGCCCCTGGAAGAAGGAGAAGCAGCCGCCCATCACGAAAATGCCGACGGCCGCGAGCAGCGACCAGAAGAACCGCTCCTTCCCGTAGCCGAAGGGATGGCGGCGATCGGCCGGGCGACGGCTGCGGTGCAGCGCGGCCAGCAGGAAGATCTCGTTCAGGCTGTCGGCGACGGAGTGCGCGGCCTCCGACAACAGCGCGGGCGAGCCCGCGAACAGTCCGCCGACCGTCTTGGCCACGGCGATCAGCAGGTTCGCGCCGAGCGCCACGAGCACCGTGACACGTGTCCTGCCGTCCGAGTCCCCGTCGTGCCGCGCGGGCCCGTGTTTGGGCGCATCGCCGTCCGGAGGCTCCCCCGCCGTCCGTGGCCCTTCCCGCTCGTCCGCGTTGGATGATGTCCCGCTCACCTCGCCCGACTGCCCCCGTCGACCGATCTCACACGGCGCCGGGACGTAAATCGGGGGACAGAGGGGGAACCCAACCACCGTGCGGGCGAACGTCCGCGTCAGGAGGCGGGGAATGAGCGACGGCAACAGCGCGTACGGCAAGAAGAAGTTCAACCGGTCCAGAAGCCACTTCGCCGACCGGATCACGGCGGACGGGCGCGACGGCTGGCCGGTGGCGGAAGGGCGCTATCGACTGGTGGCCTGCCGGGCCTGCCCCTGGGCGAGCCGTGCCGTGATCTCCCGGCGGCTGCTCGGCCTGGAGGACGCGCTGTCGATGGGCATCGTCGATCCGATCCAGGACGACCGCAGCTGGCGGTTCACCCTCGACGCCGACGGCCGCGACCCCGTTCTCGGCATCCGCTTCCTCAGCGAGGCCTACGACACCCGGGAGACCGGCTATCCGGGCGGCGTCAGCGTGCCCGCGATCGTAGACGTGCCGAGCGGGCAACTGGTCACCAACGACTTCCAGCAGATCACCCTCGATCTGGCCACCGAGTGGACGGCCCTGCACCGCGAGGGGGCTCCCGACCTCTACCCCGAGCGGCTGCGCGACGAGATCGACGACGTGATGCACGGCGTGTACGAGGACCTCAACAACGGGGTGTACCGAGCCGGGTTCGCCACCGACCAGAAGGACTACGAGGAGGCGTGCACCGCGGTGTTCCACCGGCTGGAGTGGCTGTCGAAGCGTCTGGCCGGGCAGCGGTACCTGGTCGGCGACACGATCACCGAGGCCGACATCCGGCTGTTCACCACGCTCGTACGTTTCGACCCCGTCTACCACGGCCACTTCAAGTGCAACCGGTGGAAGCTGGCGGAGGACCCGGTGCTGTGGGCGTACGTCCGCGACCTGTTCCAGACACCCGGATTCGGGGACACCGTCGACTTCGACCACATCAAGCGGCACTACTACGAGGTCCACACGGGGATCAACCCGACCGGCATCGTGCCGCTCGGACCGGAGTTGGCCGGCTGGCTCTCGGCGCACGGCCGGGAGGAGCTGGGCGGGCGCCCGTTCGGGGACGGGACACCGCCCGGACCGGTACGGCCGGGCGAGGAGGTCCCCGCCCCCGGGCGGCCTTGAGAACGCCCCAGGCAACGGGTGGACGAGCGGAGCGGAGCGGCGAGGGCCACGCACACGACGAAGGAGAAGAACGTGTCCAAGGGCAAGAAGGGGAAGGCCGGCCTTCCCCTGGTCTACAAGCCGGTCGGGTTCGCCCTCGGCTGGGCGAGCGGCGCCCTCGCGGGGGTCGTCTTCCGCAAGGCGTGGAAGGCGATCCGACACGAGGACAACGCACCCGACGCGCTGGACAAGGACCGCGGCTGGGGCGAGATAGTGCTCGCGGCGGCCGTCCAGGGCGCGCTCTTCGCCGTGGCCCGCAGTGTGGCGGACCGCGCGGGGGCGAAGGCGATCGAGCGGTCCACGGGTGTGTGGCCGGCCACGACGAAGGGCGGCCGGGACTGAGTCCCGCGCCGCCGCGCGGCCAGGCGCCGTCTCAGCCCTGCTTCGGCGCCGTGGCCCTCGTCAGACAGAGGGTGAAGGAGTGCCCGGCGGGGTCGGCGTAGCCTCGTTCCTCGAACGGCCCCGCCGCGTCCTTTGCCTCCAGCGGACGGCCGCCCAGGCCGACCACCCTGCGCTCGGCCTCGTCGAGGTCGTCGACCAGGAAGTCCAGATGGACCTGGAGGGAGTTCTCGGGGCGGGGCCAGCTCGGCGGGGTGGCGTTCGCGTCGCGGCGGAACGCCAGCCGCAGCCCGTCCGGGCTCCGTATCTCCACCCGGTTCGCGGTGGCGTCGGTCTCCTCGGCGCCGAGCAGTTGCTGATAGAACACGGCGAGCTTCTCGGGCTCGGCGCAGTCCAGGACCACGACGCCCGCCACGACCGGTGACATGCTTCCTCCCTGTGTGCCCAGGGCGGGCTTCCCCGCCCGCGTCCCTCTCCGGATATCCCCCTCCTCCGCATTCAGTCGGCTTGCGCCGGGCGGGAGCCGCGCTGCCGTGAGACGTCCGGGGGAATTCCGAGACACCTGTCCAGGTATGCTGGACATCTGTCCATGTCAGTTGTCTTCGGGGTGGGGTCGGTCGTCGATGGAGATCGTGGCGAACGTGCTGGTGGGGCTCGTGGCCCTGCTGCATGCGTACATCCTTGCGATGGAGATGTTCCTCTGGGAGAAGAAGCCAGGGCGCGGGCTGCACGGGTTCGCGCCGGAGATGGCGCGCGCCACCGCGCCGATGGCCGCCAACCAGGGCCTGTACAACGGGTTCCTGGCGGCCGGTCTGGTGTGGGGGCTCGTGGCCGGCGACCCGACCGGGTACCGGGTGCAGGTCTTCTTCCTGGCCTGCGTGGTCATCGCGGGCGTGTTCGGGGCCGTCACCGCCAACCGGCGCATCCTGGTCGTCCAGGCGCTGCCCGGCGCGCTCGCCCTGGCCGCCGTGCTCGTGGCGCGATGACCGCGGCGGAGCCGGCGGACCCCCGGGCCTCCCGCACCCGTGCGCGACTGCGGGAGGCCCTGCTGCGGGAGTGCGCCGAGCGCCCGCTGGAGGAGATCGGCGTCGCCGCGCTGGTGCGCCGGGCCGGGGTCGGGCGTGCCACGTTCTATGTGCACTACGCGGATCTGGAGGCGCTGGCGGTCGACGCCTGCGCCGATGTCGTACGGGAGGCGGTGGACGCGCTGCACGCCTGGCGCGGCCGGCCGGACCCGGTGCACGCCCCGGCGGCACTCCACGACTTCTTCGCGGGGCTCGCCCCGCACGCCGCCCTCTACCGGACGCTGCTCACGCCGGGCGGCGGCGGCCCGCTCGGCCGTGTACTGCACCGGGATCTGCGCGCCCGCAGCCTCGCCGAGCGTGAACTCGCGGGCGCCGCGGACGCGCCCCTGGTGGCGTCCGCCGTGGCCGCCTCCTTCGCGGGTGTGCTGGCGGACTGGCTGCACGGCTTGATCGAGGCGACACCCCGTCAGATCGCTGACCAGTCGTGGCAGTTGCTGGTCGCCCTGCACCGCAGTCGGTGAACGGCACTCCCCTCAGCGGACCGCCTGGAAGGTGCGGCGGTACGCCTGCGGGGACACACCGATCGCCGCGTGCAGATGCTGGCGCAGCGAGGCGCCCGTGGCGAAGCCGACCTCACCGGCGATCTGGTCCACCGACAGATCGGTGGACTCCAGCAGATGACGGGCGCGGACGACCCGCTGCTGGATGAGCCAGCGGCCGGGGCTCAGGCCCACCTCCTCCTGGAAGCGGCGGGCGAAGGTGCGCAGGCTCATCCCGGCGTGACGGGCGAGATCGGCCAGCGCGAGCGGCTCATCGAGGTGTTCGAGGGCCCAGGCGCGGGCCGCGGCCGTGCTCGCCGCCCCCTGCTGGGGAATCGGCTGCTCGATGTACTGGGCCTGTCCGCCGTCCCGGAACGGCGGCACCACACACCGCCGGGCCACCGCGTTGGCCAGCGCGCTGCCGTGGTCCGTGCGCACGATGTGCAGACAGACGTCGATCCCGGAGGCGGCTCCGGCGGAGGTGAGGAGCCGTCCGTCGTCGACGAAGAGCACGTCCGGGTCGAGGTCGACCTGCGGAAAGCTCCGGCGGAACTGGTCGACGACCTGCCAGTGAGTGGTCGCCCTCCGGCCGTCGAGCAGGCCGGCCGCCGCGAGCACGAAGGCCGCCGTGCAGATCGAGACGATACGGGCGTCCGGGCGGATCCGCGCGAGGGCCGCGGCGACGTCCTCCGGAAGGTCCGGGGTGATGTACGAGGGCGCGACGGACGCGACCACGACGGTGTCGGCCGTGGCCAGAACCTCCGGCCCGTGCTCCACCGTGATCGAGAAGTCCGCGTTGCTGCGCACCGGCCGCCCGTCGACCGAACAGGTCAGCACCTCGTAGCGCCCGTCGGCCGCGCCGAAGATCCGGCTGGGGATGCCCAGCTCGAAGGGGTAGACGCCGTCGAGCGCCAGGACCACGATCCGTTCCACATGCCGCATGGCAGGATTCTATCGAAGCTTGGCAATCATGCCATTTCCCCGGCGGGCGCGCCCCGGCACGCTGGGACACCATGAGCACTGTGAACACGACGATGCGCGCCATCCGCCAGGACGTCCTCGGCGGCCCCGAGGTCCTCAGGGAAGTCCGGCTGGAGCGCCCCTCTCCGCGACCCAACGAGGTGCTGGTCCGGGTACACGCGGCCGGGGTCAACCCGACCGACTGGAAGCACCGCGCCACCGGCGGATTCCTCGGCGAGCCGCCGTTCGTCCTCGGATGGGACGTCTCCGGCGTGATCGAGGAGACCGGACTCGGCGTCGCCCTCTTCAAGACCGGGGACGAGGTCTTCGGGATGCTGCCCTATCCCTTCGGCCACGGCTCGCACGCCGAGTACGTCACCGTCCCGGCCCGCGCCCTCACCCACAAGCCTTCGGTGATCGACCACACCCAGGCCGGCGCGCTTCCGCTGGTCTCGCTGACCGCCTGGCAGGCCCTGGTCGAGACGGCGGACCTGCGGCCGGGCCAGCGGGTGCTGATCCACGCGGCCGCCGGCGGCGTCGGGCACGTGGCCGTGCAGATCGCCAAGGCGCGTGGCGCGCATGTCATCGGCACGGCCAGCGCGGGCAAGCACGACTTCCTGCGGGAACTGGGCGCGGACGAGCTGATCGACTACCGGGAGACGGACTTCGCGGAGGCGGTACGGGACGTCGACGTGGTCCTCGACACGATCGGCGGTGACTATGTCCAGCGCTCGCTGCGCACCCTGCGCCCGGGCGGAATCCTGGTCACCATCCTGCCCACGGGATCGAAGGAACTGCCCGTTGCGGCCGAGAAGCTGGGGGTGCGCGCGACCGAGATGCTCGTCGACGCCGACCATCACGGGATGCGGGCCATCGCCGGGCTCGTCGAGGAGGGCAGGCTGCGGGCGACCATCGCCGGGACGTTCCCGCTGGCCGAGGCCGCCAAGGCGCACGAGATCGGCGACGCCGGCCGGACCACGGGCAAACTGGTCCTGCTGGTGGACTGACGGTTCCTCAGCTGCGCGCGCAATGGGGAAGACATATGTCAACCGAACATGCTGAAATTCGCTCCATCGAGGTAACTTGCAGAGTGGACAATGCACTTGGGTCCACTCCAGCCCGGAGCCGGTGGAGGCGATGTCGACGTGCAGCACGGCCCCGCACCGCTCCCCCGGTCCCTGCGCATCCACCGGGACCGCGGTCATCTGGTGATCGAGTTCCACGGTGAGATCGATGTCGCCGCGGCGCTCGAGATCACGCCGTTCCTGGACGCCGCGACGGGGCGCCCGGGACCGAGGGTCGTCATCGATCTGAGCCCGGTGGAGTTCTTCGACTGCTCGGGGCTGCGTCTGCTCTTCCGCGCCCGGCGCCGGGTGCTCGCACAGGGCGGCGCGCTGCACCTCGTCTGCACCCATCCGCTGACACTGCGCATTCTGCACCTCACCCGGCTCGCCGAGGTGCTGCCGCCGATGGCGTCGCTGGACGAGGTGCTCAGCCGGTCGGAGGCGACCGGCACGCTGGAGATCAACTGAGCCGGTGGGGGCGCGGAAGGCGTCCGGTCCGGGACGAGTGAAGGGGGGCGGGACCCGTCGACGGGTCCCGCCCCCCTTCATGTGCCGTCCGTGATCAGTATCGGGCGGGCCTGCGTGCGATGCGGCGCAGCAGCACCAGACCCGCGATGACGAGCACCGCTCCGCCGGCGGCCGGCCACAGGTTGGCACCGGTCTCGGCCAGTCCGCCCGTGACCGCCTGGGGCTCGGTCTGCGGCGGGGCGGTCGGGGCGTACCCGCCCGCGGCGGAAGGCTGCGCGGTCGCCGAGGGCTGCGCGGCGCCCGATCCGCTGTGGCTGTCGTCCGAGGTGCCCTGCGGCGCGGCCGACGCCTCACCATGGGCCGCCGAGGCCGACGCGAAGACGCGCGGGGCGCCACCACCGTTGCCACCGCCCGAGCCCGTACCGGCACCCGAGGCGCCCGTGGCACCCGTCGTCGGCTGCGTCGTCTGCCCGCCGCCGGAGCCGGACCCGGACCCGGAGTGGTCACCGGCCGAGGACCCCGAACCCGCGTTGCCGCCCGCCGAGGAACCGGCACCCCCAGCCGAGTTGTGGCCGGACGAGGAGCCCTGACCGGAATCCGAGTTGCCGCCAGACGAAGAACCCTGACCCGAACCCGAGTTGCCACCAGACGAAGAACCCTGACCCGAACCCGAGTTGCCACCGGACGAGGAGCCCTGGCCGGAACCCGCGTTGCCACCGGACGAAGGGTCGGAGGGCGGCGGCGTGTTCTGCGACGAGTCACCGGACCCGCCGCCGCACTGGCGGCCGTTGTTGATGCAGTCGACGACCTGGCCCATCAGCTCGTCGGTCATGACGTTGATGAAGTCGTCGTGGTCGGTGGCCGGCTTGTGCAGCTGCTCGGGGAAGCCGTCCACCGCGTAGGGGTTCTTCACCTGGCCGTTCTCGATGACCGGCGGCGGAACGTCGTACACCAGGCGCATCGTGAGCTGCGGGATCGCCTTGAAGCCGTTCTGGCAGTTGCCGTTGGCGTCGGCGAAGGCGACATGGGTGCGGTGGTTGGCGCTGTCGATGTTCTGACCGTCCCAGCAGCTCTGGAAGGCGAACGAGCGGACCACGCTGCTCCCGGAGGGACAGATCGGGTACTTGTCGGTCAGCTGGCGGTCCTCGAAGCCGGTGCAGCTCCAGTGGGCGTTGGCGTTCGCCGGACCGTTGGTGAACGCCTTGGCGTCACCGGTGATGATCCGAAGGAACCTCGGCATCGCGACGACCTTGCTCGTCGGGCTGCCGACGAACGTGATCTGGGCCTTCTTGGCGACCAGGATCTTGCCGATGTTGCCTTCCTTGCCGCCGCCGTCGTTGTTCTGGTCGAAGTCCTGCGTGCCGTCCTGCACCCGCAGCACCGGCCAGTAGTACGACGACTTGTCCCCCTGGTTCTCGCAGCTCGTCTGGGCCGCCGCGAACGTGTCGTTGGTGGCGAAGGCGTCGTTCGACTGGTTGCCGACGTAGTCGTGCAGATGGTGAGCGCCGTTCTTGACGCCCGGCGCCACGATCACGTTGTCCGTGTTGTGGTTGCCGTTGGCGTTGACACCGCACTTGGTGACGAAGGCGCCGGTCGAGGCGTCGCCCTGCTGAGCGGGCTTCTGGACGTTCGGCTGCACGCTTCGGATGTCCACGAAGTCCGAGGCGACGGGGCCGCTGGCGGCCTGCCCACCGTTGCCCTGCTGCTGACCGTTCTGGCCGCCGCCGTTCTGGCTGCTTCCGGTCTGACCCGTGCCGTTCTGGCCGGTGCCACTCGGGTCGGCGCTGTTCTGGCTGCTTCCGGTCTGACCGGTGCCGCTCTGGCCGGTGCCACTCTGCCCGTCGGCCGGGGGCTGCCCCTGGTCGGCGGGGACCCCGGTGCACGGGGCCATGCCGTCGATCGCGCCGGGAGCGGTGGCGCCCGCCTGCTGGTAGTCGGCCTTGATCCGGTCGATCATCGCGGCGCGCTTGTCCTTCAGCGGGCCGAGGATCGCGTTCTGGACGTAGTTCCCGTCGTCCGTCTGCGCCTGGCGCGTCGAGGCAAGCCGTTCGTACGCGTCGGTGATCTGCTTGTCGAGGGTGGCCAGATCCGCGTCGACCTGCTGCTTCGCCTTGGCCGGTGTCTGGGTCAACTGCTGGCCGACGTCCGGGCAGTCGAGAGTGACGGTGCGCGACGCCAGGGTCTGGTCGCCGCCGCTCTGGCCGGACGCACCGCCCCAGCCGCCTTCGCTCGCCGAGGCGTAGACGTTCACCGCCACCAGTCCCCCTCCCCCCATGATCAGCGCGACTGCTGCGAAAGTCGCGCGCCGGGCGCCGGTCGGGCGTCTGCGCGAATTGCGTCTCAAGGGAGTACTCCTACACGTCGTGGAGCCTGGCACGTCGTGGGGCCTGGCACGAAAATCCCCTCCCCTGTACGCAGCCGGGCCCGGGCGTGTTCAAACGCATCACGAATTCACAGTCAGCTCATATGACTTCGCGATGCCGACGTGCGTCTCCTCCCTATTCGTCCCGGGGCGCTTCGAACAGAGCGCTGACGGACTCGCCGTTGTGGATGCGGCGCACGGCCTCGGCCAGGGCGGGGGCGATGGACAGGACGCGCAGCTTCTCGGTGCGTTCCTCGACCGCGACCGGCACCGTGTTCGTGCACACGATCTCCAGGACATCGGGCTGCTCGCTCAGCCGTTTGAGGGCACCCGCCGCGAACAGGCCATGGGTGCAGGCGATCCGGATCGACCGCGGACCCGCCTCCCGCAGCCGGTCCAGGAGTTCCAGGACCGTACTCCCCTTGGCGATCTCGTCGTCCAGCACGATCACATCCCGTCCGGCGACATCGCCGATGACGGAGTTGATGCTGACCCGGTCGTCCGCGAACCGCTGCTTCGCGCCCGCCGCCACCTGCGCCCCGATCATCCGCGCGAAGGCCGCCGCCTCCTTGGCGTTGCCGAGGTCGGGCGAGACGACGGTGGCGTGCGAGAGGTCGTACCGGCGGAAGTACGCGGCCAGCTCCCGGCGGGCGTGCAGATGATCGACCGGCACCGAGAAGAAGCCGTGCACCTGGGGCGAGTGCAGGGTCATGGCCAGCACACGGCCGGCCCCGGCCGCGACCAGCAGATCGGCCACCAGCCGCCCGCCGATCGAGATCCGCGGCGCGTCCTTCTTGTCCGAGCGGGCGTACGAGTAGTGCGGCATGACCACCGTGATGCGCCCGGCGGAGGCGCCGCGTGCCGCGTCGCACATCAGCAGCAACTCGACGAGATGCTCCTGCACGGGGGTGACCAGCGGCTGCACGAGGAAGACGTCCCGCTCGCGGCAGTTGGCCTGGAGCTGCACCTCCAGGCAGTCGTTGGCGAACCTGCTGACGCGCACCGGGCTGAGCGGCACCCCCAGGTGCGCACACACCTCCGCCGCCAGCTCGGGATGGGCACTGCCGCTGAAGACGGCGATGTCACGCACGATCCGCTCCTCGAATGATCGAAAAGGAACTGCGCGCCACATGCTACTGACGGCCCCCGCACCGCCCGGTGAGGCGGGTCGGCGTCCGTGGGGTGTCCCCCCGGTACGAGACGAAGCCCCATGGACGCAGTACCCGGAGCGGACGCGGTGCGCAGTCGTCCTACGGCCATCACGGTGCCGGGGGAAAGCCGCCCGTACGCGGGACCGAGGCGTGCGGCCTTCGGTGGCTTCAAACGCCCAAGTCCGCGTTCCTGCACGGCATATGGCGGGAAACCGGCGAGAAGAAGGGAGGGCTGTCGACATGACGACGTCCACGAAGCAGAGGCCCGAGCCGACGCCCGTGCAGCGGCGGACGCCCGGCTGGGTCAAGGCGGTCATCGCCCTCGTCGCGGTGCTCGCGGTGCTGTTCGCCGGGCTGCGGCTGAGTGTGCTGCCGGGACTGCGTGATCTGTTCGGCACGGACACGCACGACCGGTCGGGGCCCGCGCTGCTCGCGTCCATCCAGGACATGAGCCGCTACGAGGCCGCCTCCGGCAACTTCCAGGTGGTCGTGGACCTGGAGAAGGACTCCAGGTTCCTGCCGTCCGCGATCCGCGGGACCCGCACGCTGTACGTGGGCGCGGGCACCGTCGACGCGTACGTCGACCTCGGCAAGGTCGGCAAACAGGACGTGACGGTCAACGGCGACCGGACGTCCGCCACGCTCCGGCTGCCGCACGCGGCGCTGGGCAAGCCCGCGCTCGACGCCGACCGCTCCTACGCCGTCTCCAAGCAGCGGGGCCTGCTGGACCGGATCGGCGACCTCTTCTCGGACAACCCCAACAGCGAACGCGCCGTGCAGCAACTCGCGGTCCGGCACATCGGCGAGGCCGCGAAGGACAGCGAGCTGACCCGGCGCGCCGAGGCGAACACCACGAGCATGCTGGACGGTCTGCTCAAGTCCCTCGGCTTCGAGGAGGTGAAGGTGTCCTACGGCACCTGAGAGCCCCGCACGACGGGGGCGCCCGTCAGCCGGTCAGGATCCCGGGCAGCGCCAACGCCCCGAGCAGGACCGTGCCCACCAGGAACCAGGCCACGTAGTCCCCGATGTGCCCGGACTGCAACCGCCGCAGCGGCAGGGTCCACGGCCGTGCGCCGAGCACTTCCGGGCGGCTGACGGCGAGCGCCGCCAGGGCCAGGGCCAGCGCCGTGGAGGCCAGCCCCAGCAGGACACCGGCCGCGGTCCAGTGCGGGGTGGCGAGCGCCCCGCCGGACCCGGCCTCGTTCACCGAGCGCGCCACGGCCCCGGCGAATCCCGGCACCACCCCCACGGCGAGCGAGCCGGCGAGCAGCAGGCCGGGCACGGCCGTCATGGTGTCCGGGATCCGGCTCAACCGGTGCCGGGTCTCGGGCTCCTCGCCGGTCCCGGTGGTCTCGTACGCGGACCCGACCCGCGGCGGCCGCCCCAGTCCGTAGAAGACCCGCGCGGCGACCCGGAGCACCGCGCCGCCCGTGACCGCGGACACGAGGACGTACACCACGGTCAGCGGTCCGCCCACCGCCTCCTCGACGACCGCCTTGCCGAGAGCGATGCCGAACGGCGGCAGTCCGGCGAGCGCCAGTCCGCCGAGCACGAACATCACCGCGACCCCGCGCAGCGGCCGGGCGCGCCCGTGCAGCGCGTGTTCGTCGACCGAGCCGAACCGGTCCAGCAGGAGGCCGGTGCAGGCGAACAGGGCGGCCTTCGCACCGGCATGGCCGAGGAGGTACAGCGCGACCCCGTCGTCGGCGTCGGGCAGCAGGGAGCCGATGCCGACGAGGAACAGGCCCATGTGAGCGATGGTCGAGCAGGCCAGCAGCCGTTTCACATGGCGCTGGTACCAGCACGTCAGGGCTCCGGTCACGCCCGTCAGGACACCGAGCACGGTGAACGCGCGCTCGAAGTCGGCCGCCGGGATCCCGCCCGGTCCAAAGAAGACGGTGCCGTAGACGCGCCAGACCCCGTACGCGCCGAGTTCGACCATGACACCGGACAGCAGCATGCACACCGGGGTGGGTGCGACCGCGTGCGCGTCGGGCAGCCAGAAGTGGAAGGGCAGGGCGGCGGCCTTCACCAGCAGCCCGGTCAGCACGAGCACGAAGGCGGCGAGGGTCAGGGCGTCCGGTCCGCCGTGGGTGTCCAGGGCCCGGCCGATATGGATCATGGACAGTTCGCCGGTGCGCGCGTAGAGCAGCCCGATGCCCATGAGCATGGCGTAGGCGCCGAGCGAGTTGAGCACACCGAAGGTCAGGGCGCCCTGGACGGCCTTCGCCTCCTCGACGCGATAGCCGGTCAGGGCGTAGGCGGCGGCGCCCATCAGCTCGAAGAAGACGAACGCGTTGAACAGGTCGCCCGTGATCGCGAAGCCGCACATGCCGCCCTGGAACAGCAGCATGAGGGCCGGGTAGGAACCGGCGTGCCTGCGGGGCGGTTCGTCGAAGTAGTGCCAGGAGTAGGCGAGGGCGGCCAGGGTCAGCAGGGAGACCAGGGCGGCCAGGCCCAGCCCGGGGCCGTTGCCGATGAGGACGATCCCGACACTCACGCCGTCGTGGGGCGTCCACGCTCCGACCCATTCGGTGAGCGGCGGTGAGGAGTTGAGGCACAGCAGGATCGCGAGGGCCGCGGTCCCGGCCGAGACGGCGCAGCCGAAGCTCTCGGCGGCGATGCGCGGCAGCCGGCGCCCGCACACGATCAGCAGGCCGGCACCGAGCAGCGGCGCGGCCACCAGCAGGGGCAGCAGATGGTTCATCAGCCGCGCAGCTCCCGCAGTGCGTCCGGGTCGACCGTGCCATGGCGTTTGGAGACCTGCATGACGAGGGCGAGCAGCAGGGCCGTGACGGTGGCGCCGACGACGACATCGGTGAGGGTGAGGGCCTGCACCACCGGGTCCACGACCGGGCGCGAGCCGGGCTTGATGTCGGAGTAGACGGGCGCGGTCCCGCCGGCGCGGTAGCCGACGGCCAGCAGCAGGACGTAGGTGGCGGACTGGCAGACGGCGAGGCAGCCGACCGCGTGGATGAGATTGCGGCTGGTGGCGAGGCCGTAACAGCCGGTCAGAAAGATCCACACGGCGACGAGGTACGGCAGTACGGTCATCGTTTCGCGTCGTCCTCCTTGTCGTGCTCGTGGTCGTCCTCGATCTCGACGGCCTGGTCGAGGAAGCGGGCGAGCAGGACCACGACCGCGCAGGCGACCTCCATCCCGATGGCGGCGTTGAGCAGCGGCACCGTCCCGCCGGACGACAGCATGTTGAAGGTGCCGTAGGGAAGCAGGGTGTTGGCGAGGAAGGACGTGCCGGCGAGGACGCCCGCGAGGCCCGTGACCAGGTAGGCGCAGGCGGCGAGGGCGTCGGTGACCTCGAACAGGCCCAGCGGCCGGATGCGTTCCAGCGCGCGGTAGTCGGCGCCGAGGTAGAGCAGATGCAGGGCGGTCGCCGCGACGACTCCGCCCTGGAAGCCGCCGCCGGGGCTGAGCTGGCCGTGGGCGATCACATAGAGGCCGCAGACGAGGGCGACGGGCAGGACGACAAGTGCGTACCGGCGGACGGCGGGCACGGCCTCCTCCGGATCCGGTCGGCCGCGCTTCTCGTCGCGGGTCTGCCGCAGCAGTACGACGGTGCCGAGGACGGAGGCGAACAGGATGCTCATCTCGCCGAGCGTGTCCAAGGCACGCTGGTCGAAGTTGACGGAGGCGATGGTGTTGGCGGTGTGCCGGGCGAGCGAGGCGCGCACGGCCCGGTCGCCGTAGGGGTGCCGGTCGCCGCCGAAGTCCGGCAGGCCGAGGCACGCGGCGACGAACAGGGCCGCGAGGCCGGTGCCGCCGAGGACCAGTAGGACCATGCGCAGGCGCCGGGTCATCGCGCGCCGTCCTTCCCGTCCTTGTGCCTGCGTCTGACCTTGCGCACCGAGAGCATGATCAGGAGCGGGGTCACCGCGGAGCCCACGGCGAGCTGGGACAGACCCACGTCGGGGGCCTGCGCGACGGTGAACAGCAGCGCGAGGCAGACGCCGAGCAGAGCCAGGACGAGGGCCTGGCGCACGGGGTCGCGCACGGCGACGGCCGCGGTCGCCGCGGCGGCGACCAGCAGCAGGACGACGACGATCAGCGGGTCATCCACGCCGGCTCTCCGTGAATCCGCCGGACAGCGCCCGGGAGGCCACGAGATTGCCGCCGATCAGCAGCGCCCCGATGACCAGCAGCTTGACCATGGCCCGCCCGGGGCCGGTGACGGCGCACAGGACCAACACCACCACGGCCCCGTAGCCGGCGACGACGAACGTGACGGCCCGCGCGTGCGGCGGGTCGGCGGCGAGGTCGTCGGCGAGCAGCCGGGCGAAGACGAGGGTGCCGACCGGGCCGAGCAGGGCGAGGAGCAGGGCGAGATCGATGTACGCGGGGCGTTCGTAGCCCTGGGCGAGCAGAAGCAGTCCCGGTGCGGCCACCGCGCTGGACATGTTCTGGGCGACGACGCGCCGGCGCAGCGGCCCGGTGGCGACGCCCCACACGGTGGCGCCGACGCCCACGCCGAGCGCGACGGTAGCGGTCCAGGTCCAGCCGTTCACCGCTCGCTCACCGCCCGTCGCGCGGCGCATGCCGCGATCGCGGAGGCCAGTGCGGCACAGGCCCCCACGACCCACTCCAGGGTGTACACGGTGCTGATGAGGACGAGCCAGAGCAGCGTGAGGGCGGCCCACCAGCCGAGCACTTCGAGGGCGGCCCCGAGTGCCGTACGCGCGTTCATGCTCCACCTCCACTCACCTTTCCGCCAGGTATGTCCGGCATGTCATCCAAGCACCGCGCCGCTCCCGGGAAGCGGCGGCGCGCTCGGTGGCTGCTGCCCGGAGTGCCCCGCCCGCGGGACGGGAAACCGCCTGCGGCACACCTGGGGCGCATCGGGTCAACTGCTCCTCCGGGTCCGGCGCGACCGGGTATCAGGCAAACCATCGGGGGTAACAGGGCCTAACCAGAAGGAAGTTGAAACCGGGAGGGTGAGATGGCACGTACAGTGTCGGGCGCGCGCACCGCGAAGGCCGGTCGCCGCCGGACCACGGGGTTACGAAAGGAGCGGCGACCGCTCCCGCTCCCCGTCCGGCTGCTGGTCATGGCGCTCGCCTTCGTGGCGATGGTGGCCTTCGCGGCGGCACTGGCCCGGATGACGCTGGAGCCGTCGCCCGCCTCCCGGGCCCTGGTCCACAGCAATCTGCACCCGGGCCGTTCGCTGCGTGCCTATCTGGAGCAGCCCGCGGCACGCGACGCCGTCAAGCAGATCGGCGGGAACATCCTGCTCGGTGTGCCTTTCGGGATCCTGCTGCCGGTGCTGGCGCCCGGCACCCGGGGCATCGTGCGCGTGGGCCTCGTGACGGCGGTGGTGATGCTGCTGGTCGAGCTGGCTCAGGGCGCGCTCGTCACCGGCCGCGCGTTCGACATCGACGACGTCATCCTCAACACGACGGGCGCGCTGCTCGGCTATCTGCTGCTCGGACGGCGGCTGGGGCGCGCCGTGCACGCGCGCGTGCGACCGCGCGGCGACAAGGAACGGGAGAAGAAGAACCGATCAGCGGCACCCGCCCGACGCCTGTGGCGGGGCAGGCGTTCGACATGAGCACCCATCAGCACACGTCACATGATTAGTCCGGACCAAAGTCTTGACGACCCCTTACCTCATCTCTTGAATCAAGAACTGAATCAACACGCCGCTTCCGGCGCGCCCGGCATGCCCGGCCGCACCGGCCACCCCCCACCCCAGTCGGCCACCCGTGTCCGGGCGGCCGTACGGAAAGGCAGCGTCATGGACTCCCCACGCCTGCTGCGCAGATGTCTCCTCGCCGCGCTCTCCGCCGTACTCGCCGCGTCCGCCTTCACGCCGGTGGCCCACGCGGCCCCGCAGGCGGCGGACGCGACCGTCTTCTCCGACGACTTCGACGGCCCGGCCGGTGCCGCCGTCGACTTGTCCAAGTGGCAGATCGAGACCGGCGACAACGTCAACAACCACGAGCGTGAGTACTACACCTCGGGCAACAAGAACGCGGCGCTGGACGGCCGGGGGCATCTGGTGATCACGGCCCGCCGCGAGAACCCGGCGAACTACCAGTGCTGGTACGGCACCTGCCAGTACACCTCGGCCCGGCTCAACACCTCGGGCAAGTTCGCGGCGCAGTACGGCCATGTCGAGGCCCGGATGAAGATTCCGCGCGGGCAGGGCATGTGGCCGGCGTTCTGGATGCTGGGCAACGACATCGGGCAGGTCGGATGGCCCAACAGCGGTGAGATCGACGTGATGGAGAACGTCGGCTTCGAGCCGGGTACCGTCCACGGCACCATCCACGGGCCCGGCTACTCGGGCTCCGCCGGTATAGGCGCCGGCTACTCCCTGCCGAACGGCCAGGCGTTCGCGGACGCGTTCCACACCTTCGCCGTGGACTGGGCACCCGACTCGATCACCTGGTCCGTGGACGGCACGGTCTACGAGCGGCGCACCCCGGCCGATCTGGGCGGCAAGACCTGGGTGTTCAACAAGCCCTTCTTCCTCATCCTCAACCTCGCCGTCGGCGGCTACTGGCCGGGCGACCCGGACGGCTCCACCGCGTTCCCCCAGCAACTCGTGGTGGACTGGGTGAAGGTGACGACGAGCGACACCTCCGGCGGCACCGGTGTCCCGATCACCGGGCTCGCGGGCAAGTGCGCGGACGTGGCGGGCGCGAACCCGGCCAACGGCACCCCGGTCCAGCTCTACGACTGCAACGGCACGGCCGCCCAGAAGTGGACGGTGGGGTCGGACGGCACCCTGCGGGCGCTCGGCAAGTGCCTGGACGTGGTCGGCAACGGTACGGCGGACGGCTCCAAGGTCCAGCTGTGGGACTGCACCGGCGGCCCCAACCAGAAGTGGACGGTCACCGCGGCCCACGACATCGTCAATCCACAGGCGAACAAGTGCCTGGACGCGACCGACAACAACTCCGCGAACGGCACCCGGCTGCAAATCTGGTCCTGCTCCGGGGGCGCCAACCAGAAGTGGACGGTCGGCTGATCCGTCGTCCGTTCGTGCGACGGAAGCCGTGGACGTACTCGACTGCGGGCTTCGGTGGGAACACCGGGGCCCGCCGTACGCGTGCGCCGGGGCGCGGGACCGGGCCTGCCGGTGGTGTCTAGGGGTGGCGGTGGTGCAGCGTCCAGGTCAGCTTGTCGCCGCCCACCCAGCGGACCACGTCGGGATCGTCGACGTCATGGATCGGGATGCCGGCCTCCGCGGCGACCGCCAGCACATCGGTGAGCGACCTCGCCTCGGCGACCACCTGGCCGTCGATCTCCACGATTCGGAACGGCGGAGAGCCCGGCTGGACTCCGAGCACCATGATCCGCGGATGGGAGATGTGGGGGCTCGCGATTTCGGTCATGCATAGAGCGTAGAGCGCCCGAGGAGCCGCAGCGCTCCGGGCGGTGTCCGCCGTGCGAGCCGGGTGCCCGTGGGCAAGGCTGGGGGTGAGGAGGTGCCGATGGGTCCCGTCGCAGCGCTGGACCGGATCGCGTTCCTGCTGGAGCGCGCCGGTGCGCCGACCTATCGCGTACGGGCCTTTCGCACCGCGGCCTCCGTGCTGTCCGCGCTGGGCGAGGACGAGGTCGCCGAACGGGCGGCGGCCGGGACGCTGGAGGCACTCCGCGGGATCGGCCCGAAGACCGCCCAGGTGGTGCGGGAGGCCCTGGCCGGGCGGGTCCCCGGCTATCTGGAGCAGTTGGAACGGGAGAGCGAGACACCGCTGGCCCAGGGCGGCGAGCCGCTGCGGGCGCTGCTGCGCGGTGACTGCCATCTGCACTCCGACTGGTCGGACGGTGGCAGCCCGATCGAGGACATGGGCAGGGCGGCCGCGCGACTCGGTCATGAGTGGGCGGTGCTCACCGACCACTCCCCCCGGCTCACCGTGGCCCGTGGGCTGTCCGCCGAGCGGCTGCGCGAGCAACTGGAGGTGGTCGCCGCGCTCAATGCGCAGTGGGCGCCGTTCCGGCTGCTCACCGGTATCGAGTGCGACATCCTCGACGACGGCGCGCTGGACCAGGAGCCGGAGCTGCTGGACCGGCTGGACGTCGTGGTGGTCTCGGTGCACTCGAAGCTGCGGATGGACGCGCGCTCGATGACCCGTCGGATGATCGCCGCCGTCCGCAATCCGCGGGCCGACGTGCTCGGCCACTGCACGGGACGGCTGGTCACCGGCCGCGGGCGGCCCGAGTCGGAGTTCGACGCGGACGCGGTGTTCGCCGCGTGCGCCGAGTCCGGTACGGCCGTGGAGATCAACAGCCGGCCCGAGCGGCTCGACCCGCCGCGCCGCCTGCTGCGCCGGGCCGTGGACGCGGGCGTGCTGTTCTCGATCGACACCGACGCGCACGCGCCCGGTCAGCTCGACTGGCAGATCCACGGCTGTGCCCGGGCCGAGGAGTGCAGGGTGCCCGCCGAGCGTGTGATCACCACCTGGACCGCCGAGGAGCTGCTGGCCTGGACCCGGGAGCGGACAGTGCCCTCGCGCGTGTGACGGGCATGTCCCGTGGTACCCGAGCCCGTACGCGAGGGAGGAAGATCCATCATGGGACGGGCGGCCGTGTTCGACGTGGACGGGACCCTTGTCGACACCAATCATCTCCATGTCACGACGTGGTGGGAGGCGTTTCGGCAGGCGGGCCACCAGGTGTCGATGCATGCGATCCACCGGTCGGTGGGCCTCGGGTCGGAGGACCTGATCGCCCATCTTCTGGGCGGCCGGGACCGGGACGAGGTCGATCTGCTGGTCGCCACGCACACGGCCCTGTACGGGACGTACTTCGACCGTCTGCCGCCGCTGAAGGACGCCGGGCGGCTGCTGCGGCGCCTCGACCACGACGGCTGGAACGTCGTCCTCGCCACGTCGGCGAGCGGCCGGGAGCTGTCGGCGCTGCGCCGGGCGATCGGGGCGGACGACGCCATCGCGGCGACGGCGAGCTCCGACGACGTGCAGGCCGGGAAGCCGGCGCCCGAGCCCGTCGAGCACGCCCTGGAGCTGGCCGGGGTGCCGCCCGAGTCGGCGGTGTTCGTGGGCGACACCGTCTGGGACATGCGGGCTGGCACCCGGGCCGGGGTGACCTGCGTCGGTCTGCTGTCGGGCGGCATTCCGGAGCCGGATCTGCGGGAGGCGGGTGCCCGTTCCGTCTTCCGGGATCCGGCCCATCTGCTGGCCAGGCTGGGCGACAGTCCGCTGGCGCCGGACGCGTAGCTCCGAGGCCCGAATCCCCGGCGGATACGCAAGGTGACACAGATCACTCTTGGGTCGCCGGATTTCCGGAACACCGACCGATAGTTTTCCGTTGAACCAGCCGTGGGAGCGGACGGGACAGCGTCCCCGGGCCTCAACTCCAGCCCACAGGGACGATCGTTCGGCTGAAGCCCTGTGGAGCGTCTCGCCGAGAGGCGACCGCCGTGCGCCCCCACCACAGTCGGCCCCGACCGCGATCCCCCCGTCCGGTCGGGGCTCTTTTCTGCCCGGAACGGGACAGGCGCGTTCGCCCTGGGCCCGACGAGGGCCGGGGCCGTTCCCGGGTTGACTTCGAGCGCGCTCCAATTCGTAGCGTGCGACGTATGAGCACTGCACAGCACAGAATCGGGTCGGGCTTCGGCGCCAGGAGCACCACGAAGGACGTCCTGGACGGGATCGACCTCTCCGGCAAGCTCGCGCTCGTGACCGGCGGCTACTCCGGGCTCGGTCTCGAGACCACGCGGGCGCTGACCGAGGCGGGTGCCCGGGTCGTCGTCCCGGCGCGGCGCCGTGCCGCCGCCGAGGCGGCGCTGTCGGGCCTCGACCAGGTCGAGGTGGACGAGCTGGACCTCGGTGACCTCGCGAGCGTGCGCGCCTTCGCCGAACGCTTCCTCGCCTCGGGCCGCAGCCTCGATCTCGTGATCAACAATGCCGCCGTCATGGCCTGCCCCGAGACCCGGGTGGGTCCGGGCTGGGAGGCCCAGTTCGCCACCAACCACCTGGGCCACTTCGCGCTCGTCAACCACCTGTGGCCGGCCATCGAGCCGGGCGGGGCCCGGGTCGTGTCCGTGTCGTCCGCCGGTCACCACCGCTCCCCGATCCGCTGGGACGACCCGCACTGGGAGCAGGGCTACGACAAGTGGGAGGCGTACGGCCAGGCCAAGACCGCGAACGTGCTGTTCGCGGTGCACCTGGACCGGCTCGGCAGGGACCGTGGCGTGCGCGCCTTCTCCCTGCACCCCGGCGGCATCCTCACCCCGCTGCAGCGCCACCTCAGCCGCGAGGAGATGGTCGAGCGCGGCTGGATCGACGAGACCGGCGCACTGGTGGACCCCGACGCCTTCAAGACCCCCGAGCAGGGAGCGGCCACCCAGGTGTGGGCCGCGACCTCGCCGCAGCTCGCCGGGATGGGCGGGGTGTACTGCGAGGACTGTGACATCGCGGAGCCCGCGCCGGCGGACGGCGGTCGCGGTGGAGTCAAGGCCTGGGCGACGGACCCGGAGCAGGCTGCACGTCTGTGGGCGTTGTCGGCGGAACTGACCGGAATCAACGCGTTCGCGTCCCGCGCCTGAGACGACGGACCGGGGCCGGCCGCAGTGCGGCCCCGGTCCGTTTCCGGCGCTGCCCGTGCGGGGCGGGTCAGTCGGAAGGCTCGTCCGGGACGGGGTGGTCCGTGGGGGCCATGTCCTCGTCGGTGTCGGGTACGTCCTTCGCGGACTCGGCGGTGTCCGGCGGGTGGGCGCGGCCGTGTCTGCCGGCGCGGACGTCCCACGGGTCCTCGACCCTGCTGGCCTGCTGGTCCGGCATGTCCCGTGGGATCCGACGGGCGCGCTCGCCGGGACCCTGGGGCCGTTGTTCGGTCACGGCGCTCACTCCGTTCCTCGCTCGCCCGGCTGACGGGGCCCGCGAGCGGGAAGCGGGCCCCTTTCCGGGCGAGCCCCGGGTACCCCGGCAGGGATCGGCAAAACGGTGCCCGACGCACCTAGAGGCAGCGGTCAGCGGGGCGTTCGTTCCTCCAGCGCCGTCCGCCAGGTCGGCCATCGTCCCTCGTCCGCGGGCTCCGCACGCCGCCCGCCGCGGGCGAAGAAGTCCGCGAGCGGCAGGATCGCCGCCCCGACCGTCACCGCGTCGGGACCGAGCCTGCCCATGTCGAGGGAGACCCGCTCGGCCGGATAGCGCAGGGCGTAGGCCATGGCGTGCCGGCGCACCGAGGACAGGAAGCGGGAACCGAGCTGCAGCCCCGCCCAGCCGCCGATGAGGATCCGCTCGGGCTGGAAAAGGTTGATCAGGTCGGACAGGCCCGCGCCCAGGTACTCGGCGGTCTCCTCCAGGACGGCGAGCGCCACCGGGTCCGCCTCGGTGCCCTCGGGCGGGTAGGCGGCGGCCAGCAGGGAGGTCAGCGCCGTCTCCTCGTCGGTGTGCTCGGGCGGCCTGCCGCCCTGCTCGCGCCAGCGGTCGATGAGCGCTTCCGCACCCGCGTACGCCTCCAGGCAGCCGAGGGCCCCGCAGCGGCACCGTCGCCCCCTCACCCGTACCGTCAGGTGGCCCCATTCCACGGCCTGCCCGCTGCCGCCCTCCTCGGTGACCAGGCAGGCCCCGACGCCGGAGCCGAAGAGGACCACGACCGCGCTGTGGGCGCCGCGCCCGGCGCCGAACCACATCTCGGCCTGGCCGAGGGTCCTGGCCCCGTTGTCGATGAAGTACGGGACGGAGTCCGGGAGCCGGGAGGTGGAACGGAGCAGGGACTCCACCGGTACGGCGTCCCAGCCGATGGTCTGGCCGTGCACGACGGCCCCCTGCTCGGAGGTACGGGCCACGATGCCGGGTACGCCGATGCCGACGCCGAGGAGCCGTTCGGGGGCGATGTCGGCGGCGGCCAGGACCTCCGCGATGCCGTCGCGGATGTGCCCGACGACGACCTCGACGTCGTACCGCTGATGCTCCAACGGCCTGTCCGCCCGGGCGAGTTCGGTGAGGGCCAGGTCGAACAGCTCGACGCGGACCCGGGTTTCGCCGACATCGACGCCGATCATGTGCCCGCTGGCGGGCGCGACACGCAGCAGCGTGCGCGGGCGGCCGCCGTCGGAGTCGACGCTGCCAGCCTCCTCCACCAGTCCGTCCGCGACCAGTTCGGCGACCACGTTGCTGATGGACCCCGAGCTCAGGCCGGTCACCGGGCCCAGCTCGAACCGGCTCATCGGGCCGTCGAAGTACAACCGCCGCAGCACCTCGGCGCGATTGCCCCGACGCAGGTCACGTACCGTGCGCCCGTTCCGCCCCGCCATGTGACTCCTTCCGGCCCTGCACGACCTGCACGATACCGTCGCGCCGCCCTCCGGGCGCCCCTTAACGCGATCTTAAATCAGGACCTAATTTAAGACATGACAATCGTGGGGCCGATTTCGCCGTCCGAAATGCCGTGTCGCCGGGGCTCGTCACGCGCTGCGAGCCCCGGCGACACGTTCGGTTCGCTGATCAGCCCGCCGTGTACACATCCTCCACATAACGGCCGGATGCGACCAGCTCGTTGAGCCATCGCTCCGAGTGCTCGCCCGGCGCGCGCTCGGCGTGCAGCGCCCGGAACGCCGCGCGGACGCCGGGCGCCATACGGGAGCCGTCGCCGCACACATAGACCCGGGCTCCGGCGTCGAGCAGCCGCCACACCTCGTCGGCCTCGGCCGCGATGCGGTGCTGGACGAAGGAGACGCCGTCGACGGGCGCCGCGCTGAAGGCGGGGCGCAGCGAGACCGCGCCGACGTCCTCAGCCGCGCGCAGTTCGTCGGCGTGCAGAAAGTCCTCGTCCGGCGCGTCGCAGCCGAAGTAGCAGACGGCGGGCGCGAGATGGGCGCCCTCGGCCAGCGCCCGGACGCGGTCCGCCACGGCACCGCGGAACGGGGCGAGACCGGTGCCCGCGGCGATCATGATCGTCGGGGCCGTGTGGTCCACGCGGAAGGCCTCGCGGCAGGGCCGGATCCGCGCCAGGACGGTGTCACCGCGCTGGACGGTGGCGAGATGGCCCGAGCCCACGCCCCGGTACGTACCGTTGCCGGACCGGGCCGGGGCCTGGAGCAGCGAGACCATGAGGTCGATATGACCGGGGTCGGCAGCGGACGACGAGGACACCGAGTAGTGCCGGGGGCGCAGGGGCGTGAGGACGTCGAGCAGCGTCGGCCAGTCCAGGGCGCCGCGCAGCGCGGGGTGGGCCTCGATCACCTCCAGGAGGGTACGCGGGTCGTCGGTGAGGGCGGCCAGACGCGCGCGTTCGGGCGGGCACGGGTTGGCCTCGGCCAGCGCGGCCAGTTGGCCAGATGTGGGCCGCTCCTGCAACTCGACGTGGTATGAGAGCAGTTGACGTATGGTCAGGGGACGGTCGACGGCGAGGCCGTCCCGGCGCGGGCGGGCCGCGCGGATGTCCAGTACGGTGTCCAGGTCCACGCCGAGCGCGTCGGCCGCCCGCTCGACGAGGGCCTTGTCGTTGACGGGGAGGACCGCCACATGGTCGCCGGTCCGGTAGGTCGTGCCCTCGGGCAGCGCGAGGCGCACGAACCGCTTCAGCCGGGGGTGGCCGGGAGCAGTCAGGTCGTCCGCGGCGGTGACGGTCATGGGGACGAGTTCGTGCCGCTCGGCGAGCGCGTCCAGGGGCCCGCCGGTGAGGGTCCGGACCTCGTAGACCCGGGCGGGCTCCTCGGCCGCGGTGGTGGCGTCCGGGTCGCCGAACCGCTCCAGGAGGGCGGTGCGCAGCCGCGCGGTGAAGGCGCGCACGGCGCCGCCGAGGTCTCCGGAGGCGTCGGCCGCCTCGCGCTCCAGTAGACGGGTGCCGCCGAGCTCCGCCAGGCGTTCGTCGATCCGGACCGGGACGTGCTGATAGGTGGCGGCCCAGTTGCGGTCGCCCACGCCGAGGATCGCGTAGCCGACGTCCGCCGCGGTCGAGGAGTCCGCGGACAGCCAGGCCGCGAAGGCGGTGGCGTCGTCCGTGGGCTGCCCGTTGTAGGAGGCTGCGGTGATCACGACGGGGCGGTCGGTGGGGAGCCCTGCTGCGTAGGCGTCGAGGGGCGCGACCTCCGTCTCGCAGCCCAGCGCGGCCGCCTCGTCGGCGAGTTGCGCGGCGAAGGCACGGCAGGTGCCGTAGTTGCTGCCGTGCAGGAAGAGGGCGCGGGTGCCGGGGCGCACCCGGGCGGGCAGGGCGGCGGCGTCGACCGGGGACTCCTGGGCGGCGGGAACGGCGCCAGGCAAGGGCGCGTGCTCCCGGTCGGCCGCCGCGCGCGGGGTCAGGGTGAGGGTGAAGCCCTCGGGCTTGAGGGTGAGCGTCTCCTTGATCGTGAGCCGGTAGTCGGCATGGTCGTGCAGGCGGTAGCGGTGCACCAGCATGGCGAGCAGCATGGTCGCCTCGTGCAGGGCGAACTGCCGTCCGATGCAGGCGCGTTCACCGGTGCCGAAGGGTTTGAAGGCGTGCGGTGAGCGGGCCGCCTCCGCCTCGGGCGTGAAGCGGGAGGGGTCGAACAGCTCGGGGTTGTCGCCCCACAGCGGCTGCCGGTGCAGCATCGGCGCGATGACGGTGACGGCCTGTCCGGCGCGCACCGGGATGCGTCCGCCGAGCAGGGTGTCCTCGCGGGCCTCCCGGCTGAACGCCGCGGCGGTCGGCCACAGCCGCAGTGCCTCGTTGAGCACCTGCCGGGTGTAGGTGAGCCTGCCCACCTCGTCGAACGTGGGCTCGGGGTCGGCGGTGTCGCCCCACAGGGCGTCGGCCTCCCGCTGCACCAGCTGGAGCGCGGCGGGGTCCTTGACGAGATGGTGCAGGGCGAAGGACATCGCGCCGGAGGTGGTCTCGTGCCCGGCGATCAGGAAGGTGATGACCTGGTTGCGAATGTTGGCGGTGTCGAGGGTCGTACCGTCGCCGGGGTGCCGGGCGGTGAGCATCAGGCCCAGCAGATCCTCCGCATCGGTCTGCCCCGGGTCCGCCGTACGTGCGCAGATGACGTCGTCGACGACCTCGGCCAGGTAGGCGGCGTCCACGCGGAAGGCCTCGTCCGCCACCGTGGTGTCCTCGCCCGGCTTCCGGCTCAGCCGGGTCATGCTCCACTCCAGGCAGCGGACCATCGACGCGACGAAGGGGTGCGGCTCGTCCCGTTCGAAGGAGCCGAAGTCGTAGTCGAACCCGGCGAGCCCGATCGTGTCGAGGGTCATGCGCGTCATGTCGTCGGCGACGTCCACCGGACGGTGCTCCCGGCTCGCCCGGTCCCAGGAGTCGATCAGGCGACGCGCGACGCGCACCATCACGGGGTGGTAGGCGCGCATCGATCCCAGCGCGAAGGCGGGCATCAGGATGTCGTGGGCCTTGGCCCAGTTGGGTTCGTCGTTGTACGCCGTGAACAGGCCGTCGGCGGCGAACTCACGGACGTTCTCCAGCGCCGGCCCGACGGCTTTCGCGAACCGCGTCTCGTCGGCGAGCTCGGTGACCAGGTCGGGATCGCTCACGAACAGTGCGTCCCGTCCGTGCAGCCGGCGGACGAGCACCGGTCCGTGTCGGCGCATCAGCTCCATGATCTGCTGGATGGGATCGCGACGCGGGCCCTCGCCGGACACATCGACCACGGGGACGCCGTGCGACGTGTGAAGGGGCTGCGGGGACAGGGCGGGGGGCATGGGCGACAACTTCCTCTCGCCGTAAGGGAGTACAGCTCCCAGTGAGGGAGTACTGCTCCCAGCCTGCGGGCCGGACCCGTGCGGTCCGTGGCTCCGCACTACAGGAATCTGCACTGGCAATCCGGATGCCGCCCCTTGCCAAGTCGGCCCGGGTGCGCAAGGGGCGGGTCGTGCGCGCACGATGGCGTGCCCCAGGGCCGACCGGTCGATCTCCGCGCCTGTCGAGCGGGTCATGGAAGACGGCCCCCAGAAGCCCGCCTAATATCCGGCCGTGGCGAAGACTTTTGAAGAAATCGTGGAGATGCAGCGGGCGGCGAGCGAGGCGGAGACGAAGGCGGCCGGACTGCGCGAGATGTACGGGCCGCCCACCGCGACGACGTGGACCAAGCGGCAGTCCGACCTGTACGAGACCGCGTTGCGGGCGTGGCGGGACCTCGACCGCGATCTTCAGGTCGAGATCGCCGAGTACGCGAAGGAGCACGGCAGGACGCGCAGCGACGTCGAGGCCGAGGCGCGAACGCAGGCGGGCGTTCCGGAGGAGGACGCCTGACGACTTCGCCGTGCGGCCTCGTCCTCAACCCCTCACCCGGGCGTCTATCGTTGCCCAGGCGGCTGGAAGGGGTGCGGATGGAGTCGGGGCAGGCGCCCGACGTCGTGTGGCGGAATCGGGCCCTGACGCTCTTCGACCGGATCCCGATACCGGTCGCGGTGTGCGATGTGTACGGGGCCGTCGTACTGGCCAATCCGGCGATGGCGGCCGAGTGGGGCGGCACGCCGGGGAGCCTGCGGGGGCGGAACGTACTGGACCTGTTCCGGCCACAGGAACCGACCCAGATCGAGCGCATCGCCCATGCACTGCGGCTGCGGCACCGCTCGCGCTATCCGGTGTCCGTGTGCTGGGACGCGGCCGACGGTGTGCCGCGCCACGGCGAGCTGACCGCGGACCCGGTGAGCGACTCCGCCGAGGCGACGACCGCGCTGCTGGTCGTGGTGCGCGTACTGGGCGAGCGGCCCGCGGCGCAGCAGTGCTCCCCGGCTCCGCAGGCGAGCCCCGCCGAGGCCCGGATCCTCGCCCTGCTCGCCGGGGGCGCGACCACGGCCCAGGCGGCGCGGGAGACCGGTCTCACCACCGACGGCGTCGCCTACCATCTGCGGCGCCTGTCCGAACGCTGGGGCGCGGCGAACCGTACGGAGCTGGTGGCGCGCGCCTACGCACTGGGCGTTCTCGTTCCGGGCGCGTGGCCGCCGGTGGCGGCGGGGCGCTGAGGCACGAGCGCCTCGGACCCACCGCTCGTACGGATCACGCCGGGCTCGCCGGGCACCGCTCGCGCCACCGACGCCGTCCCCGCACCCTCCGGCGCACCGAAGCGCGCCAGGCAGTGCCATACCTTCTTCAGGTCGTGCGGGTCGTATCGGCCCGTGCGCACGGCGTCACCGATGATCCTCGGGTCGAGGTCTCCCCCCTCGGCGATGTGCGCCCCCAACTCGACGTACTGCGGACCGCGGAAGTCCGGATGACGGCGCAACTCGGCGACGGAGAGTCGGTACCCGGGGTGCCATTCCAGCGGGCAGGGGAGCCGGCGGGCGGCGGCCTCGACCGGGGTGCCGCGGTAGCTCGCGTCCAGGACCAGGGCCTCCGCGTGCAGCGCCGGCACGACAGGACCGTGCACATGCGCTTCGATGTAGTCGTCGAGGGTGTCCCGGTCGTCCGCCTCGGCGCGCTCGATCAGATCCATCCCTGTGGCCACCCCGAAGTGGGACGGCTCGGCCGCACTGTCCGGGTAGCAGAACGTGGCCCGCTCCAGCGTGTCGGCGGTCAGTCGGAAGTGGGAGGAGCCGAAGCGTGGCGCCGCGCCCACCACTTGATGCCGGAAGTTCAGCGCCCCGTACACCGGCCGCTGGTGCGCCGGCGCGGTGTCGTACGCCCCGCCGAAGATCCGGCTCTCCCACCGCCGGCGATCGCCGCCGGGGTGTGCGGTGAGCCCGCCGTTGCTGGTGCCGGTGACGAACTGCGAGCGGTACGCGCCGTCCGCGGCCAGGGCCTCGAGGATCGGCCGGTCGCCGGCGAGCCGGTCGGGATGGAAGTTGAGTGTCAGCCGCAGCCCGCGGCTCACCACGGGCCCCGCTGAGCGGGCGGCCACATGACGCAGGGCGCGCTCGGCCGCCGAGACCGTGTCCGGGTCACTTCGGAAATTCATTGGTCCTCCCCCGATCCACCTTGTTAATTTAGGCACGAAACTATGGACCCTAGGTTTCAAGGTCAGGCCTGGGACCCAGGGCTCATGTTTTCCGGATTCAGCACCGTTCCGCAGAAGGACTCCTCATGAGATCGCTCACCGAGCAGGACATCCGCAGCTCGTTCGTCAACTGCTCGAAGGGAGAGGCGAAGCGGCTGGCGATCCCCCGCGACCTGGACGAGCGCCCCTGGGCCGACCTTGACTTCCTGGGCTGGCGGGACCCCGGGGCACCGGACCGCAGCTACCTCGTCACCGAGCGGACCGGCCGGCTCGTCGGCATCGCGCTGCGCTTCCCGTCCTCGCAGCGCGGCTTCCTGCACCGGAGCATGTGCTCGCTCTGTCTGACCACCCACTCCGGCAACGGCGTCTCTCTGATGACCGCCCGCAAGGCGGGCGCGGCGGGGCGCGAGGGGAACTCGGTCGGGATCTACATGTGCACCGACCTCGCCTGCCCTCTGTACATACGCGGGAAGAAGGTGCCCGAGGCCGGCGGTCGTTTCGAGGAGACGCTCACCACGGAGCAGCAGCTCGCCCGGATGACGGACAACCTGTCGGCCTTCCTGGACAAGCTGCACGCCTGACGTGGGGCGGCGGCTGCCACCCGCCGCGCCAGCACGGCACGGCACCCCGCACATGGTGACGCTCCCCACCCTGACGTTCGATGCCCAGGTGGAGCGGGAAGAGCCATAGGGATGCAAGATGTGCGTGAGACGTGGACGAGGGTCACCGCCCGGATCGTTAAGCTGCGCCAGGTACCCGAGGCCGTCCAGGCGGTTCGTTCGACCGCGGCCGCGACCATCGCCTACGTGGTCGCTGTGCGCCTGAGTCCGGAGCCTGCTCCGCTCACCGCGCCCCTGACGGCGCTCCTGGTGGTCCAGGTGACGCTCTACGCGACGATCACCAACAGCGTGCGCCGGGTGAACTCCGTGGTGACGGGCGTCGTCATCGCCATCGGCTTCAGCATCCTGGTCGGCCTGACCTGGTGGAGCCTGGGCCTGATCATCCTCGCCTCACTGGCCGTCGGCCATCTCGTACGGGTCAGCGAGTACGTCCCCGAGGTGGCGATCAGCGCCATGCTGGTCCTGGGGGTGACTCAGGTCGGCAGTACGGCGTGGGCACGGGTCCTGGAGACGGTGATCGGCGCGGTGGTCGGCCTGCTGACGAACCTGTTCTTCGCTCCCCCGGTGTGGGTGGGCCCCGCCGGACAGTCCATCGAGGACCTGGCACGCCGGATGCGCCAGCTGATGCTGCGCGTCGGCGAGCAGGCGGCGGGCCGGGTCCCGGTGGCCCTGGCGACCGTACGGCTGTACGAGGCGCGTCGGCTGGACCACGACATCGTCGAGGTGGACGCGGCGCTGCGGCAGGCCGAGGACAGTCTCAAGCTCAACCCCCGGGTCCGCGAGGGCCTGCTGCACCGGATCGTGCTGCGCACCGGTCTGGACACGCTGGAGATCTGCACGGTGGTGCTGCGGGTGATCACCCGGACCCTTGCCGACCTCGCGAAGGAACGCGACCCCGAGCCCCTGTTCGAGCCGGAGGCCGGGGCGACGCTGGAGCGGCTGCTGTCCGAGATCGCCGATGCCGTGGTCAGCTTCGCGGTGCTCGTCACCACCGACGTCAGCAGCAACGCCGAGTCCGCCGAGGCCCGGCTCGCCGAGGAGCTGGTCACGGCGGGGGCGACCCGCGACAAGCTGGCCCAGCTGTTGCTGGAGGGCGTCCAGCGGGACACCCGGCAGTGGCAGTTCCAGGGCGCCGTGCTGACCGAGGTCAACCGCATCCTGGACGAGCTCGACACCGAGCACCGCACCCGCCGTCTGCTGGAGGAACTGGACCGCTGCGCCGACGAGCAGCGCGAGCGGAACCCGCTTCTCACCAGGTTCCGGGAGAATGTGCTCCGGCCCGGGCTGTCCCGGCTGCGTGAGCTCATCCGGGGCCGGGACCGTCCTGGGCCCCCCGGTCGCCCCGGGTGAAGCGGCTGGGCCGCACCCCCGCGCGGACCGGGACCGCGAACGTTGCATAAGTCGCAACGGTCGTTGCCCACCTTGCACTTGGCGGTCGGTCCGGTCATGGTGGCTGTGGCAGATGAGGCCGTCGAGTTTCGAGGTGCGGGCATGAGCAGGGGTGCGGAACCGACGCGGGCTTCGTCCGGCGGAGGCTGGAGCCGACGTCGGTTCCTCGGTGCCGCCACGGCCGCCACCGCGGTGACCACGATCCCGGCACCCGCCCTGCCCGAGCAGACCTCGGACGCGTCCCGGCCCGCCCCGGCCCACGCGTCCTCGCCGCCGCGCCGCCCCGCCGGCCCCCGTCCGCTCTACGTCGGCACGTACACCTCCGTCGAGGGCGGCGGCCGGGGCATCGGCCTCGCTACGTACGACCCGGGGAGCGGCGCGGTCACCGGTACCGGCACGCTGACCGGCGTGCCCGACCCCTCGTACCTCGCGGTGCACCCCGACGGGCACACGCTGTACGCCGTGGACGAGCAACAGGACGGCTCGGTGACGGCCGTACGCCTGGACGGGCACCGGATCCTCGGCTCCCGGAGCACGGGCGGGGCGGGCCCCTGCCATCTGTCGGTGCATCCGAGCGGGCGGTGGCTGCTGAGCGCCAACTACCTCTCGGGCAGCGTGGCGGTGCATCCCATCGACCCCACGGGTGCCCTGGGCGAGCGCACCGACCTCGTCACCCACACCAGTCCTCCGCCAGGACCGGGACAGCAGGGACCGCACGCGCACCAGTTCCTCACCGGCCCCGACGGGGACCATGTGCTGGCCGTGGACCTGGGCGCCGACACCGTGTACACCTACCGTCTCGATCCGTCCCGTGGCACGCTCGCCGAGGTCTCCCGGGCGCGGACCCGGGCGGGCGCGGGACCGCGGCATCTCACGTTCCACCCCGGCGGCCGCTTCGCGTATCTCGCCAACGAGGTCGACAACACCGCCGTCGTCTGCGCCTACGACCCCGCGACGGGCCGTCTCACCCCGGGCGAGCCGCAGTCCACGGGTACGGGCGCGGGGACGAACTATCCGGCGCAGTTCGCGGTGACGGCGGACGGCGCGTACGCCTATCTCGCCAACCGCGGCCACAACAGTGTGACGGGGTACGCCGTCGAGGCGGGCGGCGCCCGGCTGCGGCTGCTGGACACGGTGCCGGTCAGCGGTGACTTCCCGCGTCATCTCGCCCTGTCGCCGGACGGAGGGCTGCTGTTCACTGCCAACCAGCGGTCCGGCACGGTCAGCGTCTTCCATGTGGACCGGGCGAGCGGTGAGCTGCGACTCGCGGGCGAACCGTTCGCCTCACCGGTCGCCGTCTGTGCGCTGCCGCTGTAGCGTCCGGGGGCAGGCGGCCCGGGCGGCCTGCGCGAGCAGCACATGCATCCGCTCGGTGAGCTCGGCGACGTCGTCGGCGGGCCGGTGGAACGTCAGGCGTACGTCGCCATGACCGCGGGTCCGCTCGATGCGCAGGGTCAGCCCATGGCGGTCGACGGCGAGCGGCTGGACACGTACCGCGCCGTGCAGGCTGTCGGGTTCGACGAGGCGGGTGAGCCGCTCGACGGCGTCGGGGTGGGCGTCTGCGAGGTGGGTGAGCAGCCGGGCCTCGGCCCCCGCGAGCGGGTCGGGCTCGGCGGTCGCGTACTCGGCGGGGTCCACGGCGGCCACGCCGTTGGCCCGGCGCAGCGCGATACGCGACGGCTGGAGCAGAAGATTCCCCTCGTCGGGCACCAGCGTGCCGGCCAGCCACAGCCGGGCGCGGATCCGGGAGCGGACCGGGACCGGCGCGACGTCGGCGAGTTCCAGCACCACGGACGGCTCTCCGCGCTGTGCGCAGAGCGCGAGGGCCCGCAGCGTGCTGTCCTCGGGCAGATGCAGCAGCACCCGGCCGTCCGTCAGGGCGGTGTGCGCTCCGACCAGTTCCTCCCGGCCGCCCTCCGCAGTCACCGCGCAGGACCATGCGGCAGCCAGCACGGATCGGGCACGATCCGCCGCCGCGGGCGCGGCCGTCCAGGCATGACGGTCACCCATTCCCTCAGCCTCCTTTAGGTAAGCCTTGCCTAACTTATCGGAGATCGAGTTGCGCGCCAACCAGGCCCCGGCACGCGACGCGCCGTCGCCGGAGAGCATCAGGGGCCTTTGGCCACCTCAGGAGGCGATGACACCCCACAGCGCGCGAGCGCACAGGTCGCGCACCTGGTCCCGGGACAGGGCGGCCCCCCGCAGCCACTCCAGGCACACCGCCGTCGTGAAGGCCAGCCAGCCGCGGACGGCGATCCTCAGGTCGGGCCGGTCCGCGACGGCCGGGCCGAACTCCGGATCTGCCGCGAGCGCCGTCAGGATCTGCCGTTCCTGCGCGGCCAGTGACTGCCGGTAGACCCTCCGCACGGCCTGGTCCCCCGCCGCGTCGGCGCGATGGAAGGCGCGGAAGCCGTGCGCGTGCTCCTCGACGTACGAGAGGAACGTGTCCAGCGAGGCGGCGAGTTGATCGCGCACCGCGACCCCCGGGACGGCCTCCGTCATCCGGAGCATCCGCTCGCTCTCGCGCTCCACGACCGCCGCGAAGAAGTCCCGCTTGGTCGGGAAGTAGTGGTACAGCAGCCCGCGCGAGACCCCGGCGATCTCGGCGACCTGCTCGATCCACACCTCGTCGTAGGGGTTCTCCGAGAACAGCCGGGCCCCGACCGTGAGGAGCTGCTCCCTGCGTTCCCCGGTGCTGAGCCGGCGGCGCGTGCGCTCCCCCTGGTTCGCGGCCATGACGGCACTCTACTTGACGCCGGTTCAACGGGGGCAGGAGACTGAAAGCGCTATTGAACCGACGTACAACACGCTTGCTCGCCCTGCTCACCCTGGGCCCGGCCTGCGTTGCATCAAGGGAGATGGCGTCATGGCGGAGACGACGGCGACCGCGCTGCCGAGGGGTTTCCGGGGTGCGGAACTGGGCTGGCCGGAGCTGGACCGCATCCCGCACCCGCCGCACCGGCTCCCGGTGATCGGGGACGTGTTCGGCGCCGACCGCCGCAGGCCGCTGCAGGACTCGATGCGCTACGGCAAGATGCTCGGACCCGTCTTCCGCCGGAAGTTCTTCAGCCGGGAGATCGTCTTCGTGTGGGGCGGCCGCCTCGCGGCCGATCTCGCCGACGAGTCGCGCTTCGCCAAGCACGTGGGCCTCGGGGTCGCCAATCTCCGGCCGGTCGCCGGGGACGGCCTGTTCACCGCGTACAACGACGAGCCCAACTGGCAGCTGGCGCACGATGTCCTGGCCCCCGGCTTCAGCCGCGAGGCCATGGCGGGCTACCACCCGATGATGCTGGACGTGGCCGAGCAACTGCTGAACCGCTGGGATGCCGAGCAGGCGGCGGGCCGCGCCGTGGACGTGCCCGGGGACATGACCAAGCTGACGCTGGAGACGATCGCACGCACCGGCTTCGGCCATGACTTCGGCTCCTTCGAGCGCTCCCGGCCGCATCCCTTCGTGACCGCCATGGTCGGCACACTGACGTACGCGCAGCGCCGCAACGTCGTTCCCGGGCCGCTGAGTTCGCTGCTGCTGCGCGACGCCGCCCGGCGCAACGAGGCGGACATGGCGTATCTGAACCGCACGGTGGACGAGCTGGTACGCGCCCGGCGCGGCAGCGCCAGCGGCAGTGGCGGCGGCGACCTGCTCGACCGGATGCTGGAGACCGCGCACCCGGAGACCGGTGAACGGCTCGCGCCCGAGAACATCCGGCGCCAGGTGATCACCTTCCTGGTGGCCGGTCACGAGACGACCTCGGGGGCGCTCTCCTTCGCCCTGCACTATCTCTCCCGGCACCCGGACATCGCCGCACGCGCCCGGGAGGAGGTGGACCAGGTGTGGGGTGACACCGCGCGGCCCGGCTACGAGCAGGTCGCCAGGCTGCGGTATGTGCGCCGGGTCCTGGACGAGTCCCTGCGTCTGTGGCCGACCGCCCCCGCCTACGCGCGGGAGGCCCGGCACGACACCGTGCTCGACGGCGTCCATCCGATGCGCCGGGGCGCCTGGGCCCTGGTCCTCACGCCCCTGCTGCACCGGGATCCGGAGGTGTGGGGCGCGGACGCGGAGCGGTTCGACCCGGACCGGTTCGAGGCGGGCGCGGTACGGGCGCGCCCCGGGCACACCTTCAAGCCGTTCGGGACGGGGGCGCGGGCCTGCATCGGGCGGCAGTTCGCGCTGCACGAGGCGACGCTGGTGCTGGCGCTGCTGCTGCGCCGCTACGAGCTGCGGCCGGACGCCGGCTACCGGCTGAGGGTGGCGGAGCGGCTGACGGTGATCCCGGAGGGGCTGCGACTGCACCTCGACCGGCGGGCCGCCCTCGCGCGCACCCCGGCGGCCGTCGGCGAGACGCCGCCGCCCCCGTCAGGGGCCCGCTGTCCAGTGACCGGGAGGGGTGACTGACGCCGGCAGGCGGGTGCCCGCGCTGCCCCGGGCCGCGTTGATCTGCGGCTGGGTCAGGAAGAAGGCGCCCGTCAGATCGGCGTCCCTGAGGTCCGCGTCGCGCAGATCGGCGCCTATCAGATCCGCGTCGCGCAGATCGGCGCCCGTCAGGTCGGCGGCGATGAGCAGGGCGCCGCGCAGATCCGCACCCCGCAGATCCGCCCCCTTGAGCCGGGCGCCGAGGAGATCGGCGCCCCGACGGCTCCTGCCACGGCGTCCCGTCCCCGAGCGGACCAGCTCGCTGGTGCGCAGCAGCAGCACATTGACCTCCTGCCGGTGCGCGCCGACATCCAGCTCCCCCAGTTCCTGCGGCGTCCGCGACGTCAGCCGCTCGGTCGCCTCCAGCATGCGGCGCAGGTCCGCGTGGACAGAACGGGCCGCAGGCAGGGTGAGCGCCTCCGTCAGATACCAGAGCAGCTCGTGGAGTTGACGCATCACGGGGAACACGTCGAACATCCGGCGGGCGTGCTCGGGGCCGCCCGACCGCCAGTCCTGTCCACCGAAGGTGATCTGGGAGACCTTCTGCCCGGCGCCGAAGCAGTCGTAGACGGTGCAGCCGGGGAAGCCGCTCGACCGCAGCCGGGGGTGGATGCCGCAGCGGAAGTCGTCCTGGAGATTGCGGCAGGGCGTGCCGGCGTCCTTGTCGACCGCGAAGTCCGCCGAGCGCCCGAAGGGCAGGGCGACACAGCACAGCGCGAAGCAGCTGCTGCAGTCCGCGCGCAGGTCGAAGCGGTCGGCCGGGGTGGTATGCATGGCATCGATCCTAAATGCCGCCCGCAAAGCTCACCGCCGAATTTCCTGCGCCGTGGGAGTCCACTCATCCGTAGGAAAACAAGGACCGCTACCACGGAGGTACCCGTCGTACGACCCCGGGAGAGACGTCATGTGCACGCACTGGCCTCCGTGCCCACCGGCCGACCGTTCCGACCACCATGCGGCGATGGTCGTCTCCGCCCACCCCGAGCAGGGCTGGAGCCTGCTGTGCAACGGCACGATCGTCTTCGACGACACCGGCGAGCTGCTGCCGGACGGCCGGGCCGTGGCTCCGCAGCGCGGGATGGAGCGGACCGCCCGCTGAGCGGTCAGGCCAGCACCGCCGTGAGGTCGAGCCGTGCCAGGCGCTCGGGGTCCGACAGGATGTCGATCCGGGCGATCCTGCCGTCCACGACCGCGACGGACATGACCGACTGGGGCCGCCCCTCGGGCGCCGTGACCGTGCCGACCATGCCGTTGACCAGCACGATCCGCGCGTGCGGGGAGAACTGCCGGAACAGGAGCGCCCCTTGGGCCACGGCCGTCGCACCCTGCACCACCTTGGACGCGGCCACACCACGCACCAGGGAGCCGGAGTCGGCCCGCAGCACCACATCCGGGTGGAGTACGGCGACGAGGGCGTCGAAGTCGCCGGAGCGTGAGGCCGCGAGGAACGCCTCGACCGCCTCGCGCTGACGTCCGAGGTCGGGATCGGGCGCCGGCCCCGCCTGCTGCACCCTGCGCCGGGCCCGGCTCGCGAGCTGCCGGGTGGCGGCGGAGCCGCGGCCGACGACGGGCGCGATGTCGTCGAAGGGGACGGCGAACATGTCGTGCAGAACGACGGCCAGCCGTTCGTCGGGCTCCAGTGTCTCCAGGACGACGAGGAGCGCGATCCCGACCGAGTCCGACAGCAGTGCCTCCTGTTCGGGATCGACGCGGTCCAGGGGGGTGACGACCGGGTCGGGGACGAAGGTGTCCCCCATCGGCTCCTCGCGCCGCGCCCCACGGGAGCGGAGCAGATCGAGGCAGATCCGGCCGACGACGGTGGTGAGCCAGCCGCCGAGGTTGCGCACCTCGCTGACGTCGGAACGGCTCAGGCGCAGCCAGGTCTCCTGAACGGCGTCGTCGGCCTCGCTGAGCGAGCCCAGCATCCGGTAGGCGACGGCGCGCAGCTGCCCCCGGTGTTCCTGGAAGCGGTCCGCCAGCAGTTCCACGTCGTTCATCGACCCCCCGTTCGACCGGTCCCGTCCTGGGCTCCCCTGACGATCAAAACACGGACGGGGCACGGACGTTGAGCGAATTCCGTGCCCACCTCGGTGTCAGACCTCGTCCCGCGCCAGCGCCAGCAGCCGGCCCAGGACCCGCGGGCCGCCCGCGCGGACCCCGTCGTGCTCGAACTCGTCGGTGACCCAGGTCCGCAGTCCGCGGATCGCGCGGGCCGTGCGCAGGGCGTGGTCGGTGTCGACGTACATGTCGTCGTGGTAGACCGCCGCGGCCACCGGCACCTCGTTGACGGCGAGGCGGGCGGGGTCGTACAGCGGGGTCCAGTCGGTGTGCTCGGCGAGCAGGTGCGCGGTGTCGCGCAGCGGGCGCAGCGCCGGGTCGGTGTCGAACATCCAGGGGTGCACGGACTCGCCCGTGAACAGCACCGGTCCGTCGCCGGCCAGTGCCTTCGCCGCGTCGAACTGCGGGAACTCCGCTCGCATCCGCTCCGCCGACCAGGCGGTGGGGCGGCCGTCCTGGCCGTAGATCGCCTCGTGCACCAGCGCGTACAGCGGGTGGCCCGCGTACGACAGAAGGGTCTGCACCTCCTCCTGGAAGGCGTCGGAGAGCGCGAGGCCGCCCGGAGTGTGCACGAAGGCGTTCTCGAGGAGGAAGTGGAGGCGGTGGCTGCCCTCGCCGCCGCCGAGCAGGATGCCGAGGGACTGGAACGCCTCGACGGTGAGCCGGTAGCCGCCGGGCAGCACGGGCTCGTGCTGGAGCACGTACTCGGCGATACGGCGGGCGCGTTCGACGTCCTGCGGGTAGCGGGCGTAGTGGGCGGCGACCTTGCGCTCGATACGGGGATACGCGGCCCGGTACACGTCGTCCGCGTGCCCGTCGAGGGAGGGCAGTCCGCCGGTGATCAGGGCGGCCCGCAGGCCCTCGGGCGCGGTCGAGAGGTAGTTCACGGTGCAGAAGCCGCCGAAGCTCTGCCCGAGGACGGTCCAGGGGGCGCCGCCGGTCACCTGGGGGCGGATGGCCTCGCAGTCGCGGACGATGGAGTCGGCGCGGAAGCGAGTCAGGTAGGCGGCCTGTTCGCGCGGGCCTCCGCGCAGCGGGAGCGTCTGCCGGTTGGCGGGCGTGGAGGCGCCGGTGCCGCGCTGGTCGATGAGGAGGACACGGTAGTCCTCCAGGGCGCGGCCCAGCCAGGCCTGCTTGCCGATGAACCGGTGCGCCCCGAAGCCTGGGCCGCCCTGGAGGTAGACCAGCCAGGGCAGGTCGGCGTCCGCCTTGCCGCTCGCGACGACCTCCCGTGCGTACAGCTCGATCGTCTCGCCGTCGGGGGCGTCGTGGTCCAGGGGCACGGTGAAGCGCCGGTCGGTGAGGACGACACCGGGCTGACGGTAGCTGAGGCTCAAGGGGGCTCCCGGGACGGACGGAATCAGGACGCGTGCCAGTTCAGCACATGGACCGGCGGTGTCGGCGCCCGGGGATCGAGAAGCCGCCCCCGACCAGCCGCTCAGCCGGTGCCGATCGCCCGTACGACGAATGTCGCCGCGCGGGAGGGGCTCAGCGCGCCGCCAGGCTGGAGCGGCGCACCACCAGCTCCGGCTGGAGCACGACCCGCTGGTGCTCGTGCCCGCGCGCTCCCCCCTCCGCCTCGGTCTCCTCCAGCAGCAGTTCCGCGGCCAGCGCACCCATGGTGACGGCGGGCTGCCGTACCGAGGTGAGCGGCACGGCGGCCGCCGCGGCGAACTCGATGTCGTCGTAGCCCACGAGGGCGAGGTCCTCGGGGACGCTCACCCCGGCGGCGTACAGGGCCTGCAGGACGCCGAGCGCGAGCAGGTCGTTGGCGCAGAAGACTGCCGTCGGCCGGTCGGCGAGCCCGAGAAGCCGGGCACCGGCGTCGCGGCCCGCGGCGACGTCCAGACGCTCGGTGGGCAGTTCCCGCAGCGCCCCGGGGCCGAGACCGGCCTCGGCCAGCACGTTCAGGGCGCCGATGCGGCGGTCCCTGACCTGGTGGAGTCCGGGCGGCCCGCTGACGTAGGCGACGGAGCGGTGCCCGGCGTCGACCAGATGCCGGACGGCCAGGGCGCCGCCCGCCACGTCGTCGACCGAGACCGAGCACTCCGTGGTGCCCTCGGCGACCCGGTCGACCAGCACGAACGGGATGCCGTGGCGGCGGAACGCCTCGATGTTGCGGCCGGTCGCGTCGGCCGGGGTGAGCAGCACGCCGCGCACCCGCTGCTCGGCGAAGAGCGAGAGGTACTCGGCCTCCTCCGCGGGGCTCTGCGCGCTGTTGCAGACCATCACGCCGAGCCCGGCCTGGCGGGCTGCCCGCTCGGCGCCGCGGGCCACGTCCACGAAGAACGGGTTGCCCATGTCGAGGACGAGCAGCCCCATGATCCGGCTGCGCCCGGCCCGCAACTGCCGTGCGGACTCGCTGCGCACATAGCCGAGGCGGTCGATCGCGGACAGCACGCGGGCGCGGGTGGGAGCGGCGACGGTCTCGGGACGGTTGATGACGTTCGAGACCGTGCCCACGGAGACTCCTGCCGCGCGGGCGACATCCTTGATACCCACCGTCTGGGCCATCGGGCGGGAACCTCCAGAGCTACGAGGGGCGGCGGGAAAACCTCACATTACCTGCATGCCGTCCCACTTCCGCCCCGGTCGGGCACATGGTCGAAACGGACGCCGCACGTCCGCCGACGGCGGTGGCGAGCGGCGTCCTCCCGGGTCCTCGAGCGGCGGACGGGTCCGCGGGTCAGGCGAGGTGGAACACCTCGGTGAGGGGGCGCATGGCCTCGTCGGGCCGGGCGCCGTCCGGCGAGACGAAGAACGGCGCCATCTCCGCCTGCCAGCGGGCGTTGACCTCGGTGGCCGCCATCCCGGCTTGCGCGGCGGCGAAGTCCACGGTCTCCAGATAGCCGACCAGCAGGCCGTCCTCACGCAGAAAGAGCGACTAGTTGTGCCAGCCGGCCGTCGAGAGGGCCCTGAGCATCTCGGGCCACACCGCGGCATGACGCTCGCGGTACTCGTCGAGACGCTCGGCCCTGACCCGGTGCACGAAGCACACGCGCTGCATCGACGGTCTCCCGGTGCTAGAAGTCGAACTGGCCGATGTTCTCGGCGGCGAACACGGTCGGCTTGCCCAGGTTGATCACACCGTCCTTGCCGAGGGTGTACGCGGTGTCGCCGGCTTTGAAGGTCTCGCCCTCCTTGCCGGTGATCTGCCCGGAGGCCAGGGCGACGGCGGTGCGGGCGGCCAGTTCGCCGAGCTTGGCCGGGTCCCACAGCTCGAACGCCTCGACCGTGCCGTTCTTGACGTACTTGCGCATGTCGTTCGGGGTGCCGAGACCGGTGAGCCGGACCTTGCCCTTGTACTTGGACCCGGACAGATACTGGGCGGCCGCCTTGATACCGACGGTCGTCGGGGAGATGATCCCCTTCAGGTCCGGGTGCTCCTGCAGAAGGCCCTGGGTCTGCTGGAAGGACTGCTGGGCGTCGTCGTTGCCGTACGCGACCTTGACCAGCTTGACGTCCTTGTACTTGGGGTCCTTCAACTCGTCCTTCATATAGCCGATCCACGTGTTCTGGTTCGTCGCGGTCTGCGCGGCGGACAGGATCGCTATCTCACCCCGGTAGCCGATCTGCTGGGCGAGCAGCCGCACCTCGGTGCGGCCCAGGTCCTCGGCACTGGCCTGGGAGACAAAGGCGTCTCGGCACTCGGGCCGGGTGTCGGAGTCGTAGGTGACGACCTTGATGCCGTTGCTCATGGCCTGCTTGAGCGCGGTGCACAGGGCCCCCGGATCCTGGGCGGACACGGCCATCGCGCTCACCTGCTGCTGGGTGAGCGTGTTGACGTAGCTCACCTGGCCGGCGGTGTCGGTGGCGCTGGACGGGCCGACCTCCTTGTAATTCGAGCCCAGCTCGGTGAGGGCCTTCTCGCCGCCCTTGTCGGCGGAGGTGAAGTACGGGTTGTTGACCTGCTTGGGCAGAAAGCCGACGGTGAGGCCCTTCTTGAGGGCGGCGCCCGGGTCCGCCTTGCCGGACGAGGCGGCAGAGCCGCCGCTGTCGTTCTTGACGTCGTTCTTGGTGGTGCCGCCGCAGGCGGTGGCGGCGAGGGCAAGGGAGGCGACGGCGGCGAGGGCC
The DNA here is from genome assembly GCF_042889625.1 of Streptomyces sp. NPDC002573. Classification (NCBI taxonomy): domain Bacteria; kingdom Bacillati; phylum Actinomycetota; class Actinomycetes; order Kitasatosporales; family Streptomycetaceae; genus Streptomyces; species Streptomyces sp. NPDC002573. The sequence goes on from NZ_JBIARC010000037.1 coordinate 67,345, forward strand.
GTGCAGCCACGGCGGATCGCTGAAGCACGCATGGGCGGAGATCCTTTACGACGGTGAGCGGAGGGACGGGGGCGGAGCGGACACGGCTCGGCGGGCCGCCCTCGCGACGGAGATCTGTCGCCCGACGCGGGGGCCGAGCACGGAGACGACGAGCAGGACACCGGTGACGACGATCTGCGACTGCGCCGCGATGTTCAGCAGGCTCATCACGTTCTCCAGCGCACCGAGCAGGAACACCCCGGTGATCGCGCCGCCGAGCGTGCCCTTGCCGCCGTCGAAGTCGACACCGCCGAGCAGCACCGCGGCGACGACGGAGAGTTCGAGCCCGGTGGCGTTGTCGTAGCGGGCGCTGGCGTAGTGCAGGGCCCAGAACACGCCCGTGAGGGAGGCCATGAGACCGGTGGCCAGAAACAGGGTCAGCTTGGCCCGCTTGACCCGGATGCCGGCGAACCGTGCGGCCTCCTCGCTCGCGCCGACCGCGAACAGCGAGCGGCCGAACGGGCTCGCGTGCAGGACGACGACGGCGACGGCGAGCAGCACCAGAAAGGCCGGGAACGCCTGCGGAACGAAGGTGTTCCCGACACGCCCGGCCGCGAAGTCGAGGTACTGCGTGGGGAAGTCGGTCACGGCGTCCGAGCCGAGCACGATCTGCGCGATGCCCCGGTACGCGGCGAGGGTGCCGATGGTGACGGCGAGGGACGGCAGGCCGAGCCTGGTCACCAGCAGGCCGTTGACCAGGCCGCACACCAGGCCGAGCAGCAGACACAGCGGGATGATCGTCTCGATCGCCATCCCCTCGTTCCACAGCTTGCCCATGACGGCGCCCGACAGGCCGGCGGTGGAGGCGACCGACAGGTCGATCTCCCCCGCGACCACGAGGAGGGTCATCGGCAGCGCGATCAGTGCGATCGGCAGGGTGTTGCCGATGAGGAACGACAGGTTCAGGGCATTGCCGAAGCCGTCGACGAAGGAGAACGACAGCAGCAGGAGAACGAGGAACAGCGCACCGACGACCGTGTCCCAGCGGATCGCGCGCGTCAACGAGTCAGGCATGGGGTGCGTTCCCCTCCTCGGGGGCCGGTGGGGTCGGCTGCTGCGCGGGGTCCGACGGGGCCGGCTGCTTCACGGCGGGCCTTCTCGCGGCCGACTTCTTCAGGGCCACGGCCACGCGCAGCGCGACGACCCGGTCGACCGCGATGGCGAGCAGCAGCAGGACGCCGTTGATGGCGAGCACCCAGACGGAGCTGACCCCGAGGGCGGGCAGCACACTGTTGACGGAGGTCAGCAGCAGGGCGCCGAGCGCCGCGCCGTAGACGCTGCCGGAGCCGCCGGTGAAGGCGACACCGCCGACCACGACGGCGCTGACGACGGTGAGTTCGTAGCCGCTTCCGGTGCCGGAGTCGACGTTGCCGAACCGGGCGAGGTACAGCCCTCCCGCGAGACCGGCGAGGGCGCCGCAGAAGGTGTACGCGGTCAGGATCCGCCTGCGGACCGGAAGGCCGGCGAGCCGGGCGGCCTCGGCGTTGGACCCGAGCGCGTACAACTCGCGCCCGCTGCCGAAGTGTTTGAGGTGGTACGCGGTCGCGACCAGGACGCCGAGGGCGATCAGGGCCGGCCAGGGAAGGGCCGTGATGCCGCCGGAGCCGAAGTCGACGAATCCGCCCGGCAGATCGGCCGCCGTGATCTGGCGCGACCCGACCCAGATGGAGTCGATACCGCGGATGATGTACAGCGTGCCGAGGGTGACGACGAGTGCGGGCACCTGACCGAGGCTGACGAGCAGCCCGTTGAGCAGGCCGAAGCCGACGCCCACCAGGACCGCGAGCAGCAGCGCCACGACCGCGTTCCCACCGCCGTGGAGGTAGGTGCCGGCGGCGAAGGCGCTGATGCCGAGGGTGGAGCCGACGGACAGGTCGACGTTCCCGGTGATCACGACCAGGGACTGGCCGGTGGCGACCAGCACCAGGATGGTCGCGTTGAGCAGCAGGTCCTTGATGCCCTGTTCGGAGAGGAACTCGCTGTTGCCCAGCTGGGTGACCACGATCATCACCACGAACACGGCGAGGAGGGCGAGTTCACGCATCCGGAAGACGCGGTCGACCAGTCGGGCGCCGCCGGACCGAGGCACCTCGGCGGCGGGGGCGGGGCGGGGCGGGGTCACCGTCATACGGCGGCCCTCCCGGTGGCGGCGGGGGCCGTCACGGGGGCTCTCTCCATGGCTGTCATGCGGCGGTCCTCCCGGTGGCTGCGGCCATCACGGTCTCCTCGCCGGCTCTCGAACGCGGGATGTCGGCGGTGAGCCGGCCCTCGTGCATCACGAGCACCCGGTCGGCCATGCCGAGGATCTCGGGCAGATCGGAGGAGATCATCAGGACGGCCACCCCGTCGGCGGCCAGCTCGCTGAGCAGCCGGTGCACCTCCGCCTTCGTAGAGACGTCGATGCCGCGTGTCGGCTCGTCGACGATGAGCACCTTCGGGCGGGTGGCCAGCCACTTGGCGAGGACGACCTTCTGCTGGTTGCCGCCGGACAGGGTGGAGACGGCGTCGGCGATCCGGGCGTACTTCACCCGCAGCCTGACGGCCCAGTCGAGGGAGCGGCTGCGTTCGGCGCCGCGGTTCATCAGCCCGGCCCTGGCGGTCGTGCGCAGTCCGGTCAGACCGATGTTGCGCTCGATGGACATGTTCATCACCAGGCCTTGAGCCCGCCGGTCCTCGGGGACGAGGGCGAGGCCCGCGGCCATGGCGGTGGAGGGCGCGCCGTTGGTCAGTGCCCTGCCGTCGACCTCGACCTCTCCCGCGTCCCACCGGTCCACGCCGAAGACGGCCCGCGCCACCTCGGTACGGCCGGCGCCGACGAGCCCGGCGAGACCGACGATCTCTCCGCGGCGCACGTCGAAGGACACGTCCGTGAAGACGCCCTCCCGGGTCAGCCGCCGCACGCTCAGGGCCACTCGGCCGGGCCGCACGTCCTGCTTCGGATACAGCGCGTCGAGGTCGCGTCCGACCATACGGCGTACGAGATCGTCCTCGGTCAGCCCTTCCAGCAACTCGCCCGCGACCAGGGCCCCGTCGCGCAGGACGGTCACCCGCCGGCAGATCCGGAAGATCTCCTCCAGCCGGTGGGAGATGAACAGCACCGCCGCGCCTTGGTCCCGCAGGGTGCGGACGACCCCGAAGAGGCGGGCCACCTCGCTGCCGGTCAGGGCGGCGGTGGGTTCGTCCATGATCAGGACCCGGGCGTCGAAGGACAGCGCCTTGGCGATCTCGACGATCTGCTGGTCGGCGATGGACAGACCGCGTGCGGGGCGCTCCGGATCGAGGTCGACGCCGAGGCGCCGCATCAGGGCCGCGGTCGCCGCACGGGTGGCCTTGTGGTCGATACGGCCGAGGGAACGCCGAGGCCGGCGGCCCATGGAGATGTTCTCGGCCACCGACAGGTCGGGGAAGAGGGTCGGTTCCTGGTAGATCACGGCGATACCGGCGTCGCGTGCGTCGGCCGGGCCGTGGAAGACGGTCGGCTCGCCGTCGAGCAGCACCTGCCCGGCGTCCGGCCGGTGGACACCGGCGAGGGTCTTGATGAGGGTCGACTTGCCCGCGCCGTTCTCGCCGGCGAGGGCGTGCACCTCGCCGGGGAACAGTTCCAGGGACACCTCCCGCAGCGCGCGTACCGCGCCGAAGGACTTGGAGATGTCCCTGAGCGCCAGCACCGGCGCCGGACCCGTGGCGGACGGGTGGGTCATGGGAGCTCCTCGACGACACCGGCGGGGGCGGCCCTTCCGGCGTGTGAAAGGTTTCAACTGGGTTGCCGGGGACGGTAGGCGCGCCAGCCTTGTCACGTCAATGGGGTCGCGTCGAAAAAGTTCCGACAGCCAGAGGCCGCAAGGGAGTCCCGAACGAACGGGCCCGCGAGGGGGATTGACACTCCCCTCGGAGACTCCTAGCTTCCGTCCTGAATCGTTTCATGGACCTTTCATGCATCGCTTCGTGAAACGGCCTCATGGCATCGCTTCGCGACATGTGGATTCCACCGACACCCCAGGAGCACCGAAGTGACCGAGCTCGCCGCGGTGAAGGCCGCTCTGCAGACCCAGGCCGTCGAGACGCCGTCGTGGGCGTACGGGAACTCGGGCACTCGGTTCAAGGTGTTCGCGCAGCCGGGGGTGCCGCGCACACCGCGGGAGAAACTGGACGACGCGGCCAAGGTGCACGAGTTCACGGGGGTCGCGCCGACGGTGGCGCTGCACATTCCCTGGGACCGGGTCGACGACTACGGGGCCCTGGCCGAGCACGCGCGCAAACGGGGACTGCGCCTGGGCGCGATCAACTCCAACACCTTCCAGGACGACGACTACCGGCTGGGCAGCATCTGCCATCCGGACGCGGCAGTGCGCCGCAAGGCCGTCGGCCATCTCCTGGAGTGCGTGGACATCATGGACTCCACGGGGTCGAAGGACCTCAAGCTGTGGTTCGCCGACGGGACGAACTACCCGGGCCAGGACGACATCCGCGCCCGTCAGGACCGGCTCGCGGAGGCCCTGGCCGAGGTGTACGCACGGCTCGGCGACGGGCAGCGCATGCTGCTGGAGTACAAGCTCTTCGAGCCCGCGTTCTATACGACCGACGTCCCGGACTGGGGCACGGCCTACGCGCACTGTCTCCGGCTCGGCGAGAAGGCGCAGGTCGTCGTCGACACCGGGCACCACGCGCCCGGCACCAACATCGAGTTCATCGTCGCCACGCTGCTGCGCGAGGGAAGGCTCGGCGGCTTCGACTTCAACTCCCGCTTCTACGCCGACGACGACCTCATGGTCGGTGCCGCGGACCCCTTCCAGCTCTTCCGCATCATGTACGAGGTGGTGCGCGGCGGCGGGTTCGGGCCGGACGTGGCGTTCATGCTCGACCAGTGCCACAACATCGAACCGAAGATCCCGGCGATCATCCGTTCCGTGATGAACGTGCAGGAGGCGACGGCGAAGGCGCTGCTCGTGGACGCCGAGGCGCTCGCCTCGGCCCAGCGGTCCGGTGATGTGCTCGGCGCGAACGCGGTGCTCATGGACGCCTACAACACCGACGTACGGCCGCTGCTCGCCGAGGTCCGTGCGGACCTCGGGCTGGACCCGGACCCGGTCGCCGCCTACCACCGGTCCGGCTGGGCGGAGACGATCGCCGCGGAGCGGGTCGGCGGACAGCAGGCCGGCTGGGGCGCGTGAACGCGGGGCCGGCGGCGGTCGGGACGCGCAGCCCACCCGAACGGGCCGAGGCGCACGGGCGGATGCCGACGCCCGTCCGGCGGCAGCCGGCCCGCGGCTCTCCCAGCAGCGCCCGGGTCCCGAGCCTGGTCACCAGGGCGAGGCGTTCGGCGTCCTCGGTGCCGGGCTCGGCCGTGTAGACCATGATGCGCAGGTCGGCGCCCGCCACGGTGAGCACATCGCAGTCCAGGATCACCGGACCCACCTGCGGATGGTCGACGGTCTTGCGGGCGGACTCATGGTGGCCGACGGCTCCGGAGTCCCACAGCTCCGCGAACCGCTCGCTGCGCGCACGCAGTTCCCCGACCAGCCGCCGCAGCCTCTGGTCGGCCGGACAGCGGTCGGCGGCCACATGCAGGTCCGCGACCGGCGCGGCCTCGAACGCGCGCCGGGACTCGGGGGTGTGCCGCACCCGGGTGCCCGGGCCGAGCGGATTGCGCCACACACCGTTGCGGTCGTTGCCGCGCCATCCCGACGGGTCTCCCATCAGCGCGGCGTACGGCGGGTTGGCCAGGAGCAGGGTCCAGGAGGCGTCGTGGACGGCGACGGGGGGTCCGGTCAGCCGGACCAGGAGCCGCTGGACGCTCGGCGTGAGGCGCCCGGGAACGGTGTCCGGGTCCGGCGGCGTCAGCCCGGCCGGCCGGAACGGATGCTCGCGCTCGGCCCCCGACAGCCGCAGAGCCCTGGCCAGGGCCTCGACGATCTGGGCCGGGGGTGGGACGCGCGGCCCTGTTCGAGGCGGGTGATGCAGTCGACGGAGATCCCGGCCGGCAGCACCGGCTCCTCGCGGCGCAGGCCGGGCGGGCGGCGCCGCCCGCCGGAGGGCACTGCCGCCTCGGGTGGGACCCGGTCACGCCGGCGACGCACCGCCTTGCCGAACTCCGCCGTCGCCATGCCGCCCGGTGTGCCCCGTGGAGCGCGCGTCTTCCTGGTACCGGCAGTCCCAGGAAGAGGGGGCCTCTGGCTGTGCGGCGGGCCGCGCACCACTCTGGAGGCATGACGACAACACTGATCACCGGAGCGAACAAGGGTCTCGGCTTCGAGACCGCCCGTCGGCTCGTCGAGGCGGGGCACACCGTGTACATCGGCAGCCGGGACGCCGAACGCGGACGCCGGGCCGCCGAACAGCTGGGCGCGCGAGCCGTCCTGCTCGATGTCACCGACGACGCGTCCGTCACGGCCGCGGCCAAGACCGTCGAGGCCGACGGCGGACTGGACGTCCTCGTCAACAACGCCGGCGTCGAGAACCGGACGCCGGACGGTGGCGTGGTCGGCGCCGCGGAGGTGACCGCCGACGCGATGCGGGCGGTGTTCGAGACGAACGTCTTCGGTCTGGTCCGTGTCACCCATGCCTTCCTGCCGCTGCTGCGGCGATCGGCCGCCCCCGTGGTGGTCAACGTCAGCAGCGGTCTGGCCTCGCTGGCCAGGGTCAGCGCCGAGGGGACACCCGCGTACGGCTACCCCGGGGTCGCCTACCCGGCCTCGAAGGCGGCGGTCAACATGGTCACGGTGCAGTTCGCGAAGGCGTTCCCGGACATGCGGATCAACGCGGTGGAGCCCGGTTACACCGCCACGGACCTGAACCGCCACGCGGGCGTCCAGAGCGTCGAGCAGGGCGCCGAGATCATCGTGCGCATGGCCCAGGTAGGCCCGGACGGGCCGACCGGGGGCTACTTCGACGCGGAGGGCTCGCTTCCCTGGTGAGGGCGCCCCTGGCGCCGTGCGGTGGTGGCGCGTGCTCCGGCACGCACCACCACCGCCGTATGTGACCGTCCGACGACACCTTGACGAGGCCACGTCCGCCCATTAATTTCCTGAAACGATTCAAACCACAAGGGAGGACCGAGACGTCATGGCACCCCACCCCGAAGCCGCCGCCCTCCTGGCCCGCTCCCATTGGCTCGGCGCCGACCCCCGCAACACCAACTACGCCGGCGGCAACGCCTCCGCCAAGGGCACCGCGACCGACCCCGTGACCGGCGGTGACGTGGAGCTGATGTGGGTCAAGGGGTCGGGCGGCGACCTCGGCACGCTGACCGAGTCCGGTCTCGCGGTGCTGCGACTGGACCGGCTGCGGGCACTCAGGGACGTCTACCCGGGCGTGCAACGGGAGGACGAGATGGTCGCCGCGTTCGACTACTGCCTGCACGGCAAGGGCGGTGCGGCACCGTCCATCGACACCGCCATGCACGGTCTGGTGGACGCCCCCCACGTCGACCACCTTCACCCCGACTCCGGGATCGCGCTCGCGTGCGCCGCCGACGGCGAGAAGCTGACCGCCGAGTGCTTCGGCGACACGGTGGTGTGGGTCCCCTGGCGACGGCCCGGTTTCCAGCTGGGCCTGGACATCGCGGCGGTCAAGGAGGCCAACCCGCAGGCGATCGGCTGCGTCCTCGGCGGTCACGGCATCACCGCCTGGGGTGCCACGGCCGAGGAGTGCGAGCGCAACTCCCTGCACGTCATCCGCACCGCCGAGGAGTTCCTCGCCCGGCACGGCAAGGCGGAGCCGTTCGGGCCGGTGCTCGAGGGATACGAGCCGCTGCCCGAGACGGAGCGCCGCAGGCGGGCGGCGGCGCTGGCCCCGCACATCCGCGCACTGGCCTCCCAGGACCGCGCCCGGATCGGGCACTTCACCGACTCCGGTGTCGTCCTCGACTTCCTCGCCCGCGCCGAGCACCCGCGTCTCGCCGCGCTCGGCACCTCCTGCCCGGACCACTTCCTGCGCACCAAGATCCGTCCGCTGGTCCTCGACCTGCCGCCGACCGCACCGCTCGACGAGGCGATCGCCCGGCTGACCGAACTGCACGCCGAGTACCGCGAGGAGTACGCCGCCTACTACCGGCGGCACGCCCTGCCCGACTCCCCCGCGATGCGCGGCGCGGACCCGGCGATCGTCCTCGTCCCCGGCGTCGGCATGTTCTCCTTCGGCGGGGACAAGCAGACCGCGCGCGTGGCGGGCGAGTTCTACGTCAACGCCGTCCAGGTGATGCGCGGCGCCGAGGCCGTGTCGGCGTACGCGCCCATCGAGGAGTCGGAGAAGTTCCGCATCGAGTACTGGGCGCTGGAGGAGGCCAAGCTCCGGCGGATGCCGAAGCCGAAGCCGCTGGCCACCCGGGTGGCGCTGGTGACGGGTGCCGGCAGCGGGATCGGCAGGGCGATCGCGCACCGGCTGGTCGCCGAGGGAGCGTGCGTCGTCGTCGCCGACCTGAACGCGGAGAGCGCCGCGGCGGTCACCGAGGAACTCGGCGGTGCGGACCGGGCGGTAGCCGTCACCGTGGACGTCACGTCCGAGGAGCAGATCGCCGCGGCGTTCCGGGCGGCGCTGCTGGCCTTCGGCGGCGTCGACCTGGTGGTGAACAACGCCGGGATCTCCCTCTCCAGGCCGCTTCTCGAGACATCGGCGCGGGACTGGGACCTCCAGCACAACGTCATGGCCCGGGGCTCCTTCCTCGTCTCGCGTGAGGCGGCCCGGGTGATGATCGCGCAGGGGCTGGGCGGTGACATCGTGTACATCGCCTCCAAGAACGCCGTCTTCGCCGGCCCCAACAACATCGCCTACGCGGCGACAAAGGCCGACCAGGCGCACCAAGTGCGTCTCCTGGCGGTCGAGTTGGGCGAGCACGGCATCCGCGTCAACGGGGTCAACCCGGACGGCGTGGTGCGCGGTTCCGGCATCTTCGCAGGCGGCTGGGGCGCCCAGCGGGCGGCCGTCTACGGCGTCGAGGAGGAGAAGCTCGGTGAGTTCTACGCCCAACGCACCCTGCTGAAGCGGGAGGTGCTGCCGGAGCATGTCGCCGCCGCCGTGTTCGCGCTGACAGGCGGCGACCTGACGCACACCACGGGGCTGCACGTCCCGGTCGACGCGGGTGTGGCAGCCGCGTTTCTGCGATGAGCTCGGCCGTGACGTCGTACGCCGCGGTCGATCTGGGCGCGTCCAGCGGGCGGGTCATGGTCGGCCGGGTGGGTGGCGGCACCCTGGAGCTGACCGAGGCCCACCGGTTCCCGAACCGGCCCGTGCACCTCCCCGAGGGGCTGCGCTGGGACATCCTGTCCCTGTACACGGGCGTCCTCGACGGGCTGCGCGCGGCCGGTCCCGTCCGGTCGGTCGGCATCGACAGCTGGGCGGTGGACTACGGGCTCCTGGACGCCGACGGCGCCCTGCTCGGCAATCCGGTGCACTACCGCGACGCCCGCACCGAGGGCATCGCGGAGAAGGTGTGGGCGACCGTGCCCGCACAGGAGCTGTACGCCGCCACGGGGGTGCAGTACGCGCCCTTCAACACGCTGTACCAGCTCACAGCGGGCCGTTCCACAACCGAGTTCGCGCGGGCCGGGCGGCTGCTGCTCATTCCCGATCTGCTCGGCTACTGGCTGACGGGCGAGCAGGGCACCGAACTGACCAACGCGTCCACCACCCAGCTCCTCGACCCCCGCACCGGCGACTGGTCGTACGGCCTCGCCCGGCGGCTGGGCATCGACCTGAGCCTGTTCGCCCCGCTGCGCCGGCCCGGTGACCGGGTGGGCCTGCTGCGCCCCGGCGTACTGGCGCAGACCGGTCTGACCGGTCCGGTCCCGGTGACCGCGGTCGCCTCCCATGACACGGCCTCCGCGGTGGCCGCCGTACCGGCCGTGGGCGAACGGTTCGCGTACATCTGCACCGGCACCTGGTCCCTGGCCGGACTGGAACTTCAGGCTCCGGTGCTGACCGAGGCGAGCCGTGCCGCCAACTTCACCAATGAGCTGGGCCTGGACGGCACGATCCGCTATCTGCGCAACATCATGGGGCTGTGGCTGCTCCAGGAGTGCCTGCGGGAGTGGGACGACACGGACCTGCCCGCGCTGCTCGCGGCGGCGGCCGACGCGCCGGCGCTGCGGTCCGTCGTGGACGCGGGTGACACGGCGTTCCTGGCGCCCGGGCGGATGCCGGCGCGGATCGCCGAGGCGTGCCGGGCCTCCGGGCAGCCGGTGCCGGACTCCCCCGCCGAGATCACGCGCTGCATCCTCGACTCCCTGGCGCTCGCGCACCGCCGGGCCGTCGCCGATGCCCGGCGGCTCGCGGACCATCCGGTCGACGTCGTGCACATCGTCGGGGGCGGCACCCGCAACGCGCTGCTGTGCCAGCTGACGGCCGACGCCTGCGGACTGCCGGTGCTGGCCGGCCCCGCGGAGGCGGCAGCTCTCGGCAACGTCCTCGTCCAGGCCCGCGCCGACGGACTCCTCGGCGACCGCGCGGACATGCGGCGCCTCCTCGCCCGTACGCAGCCGCCGACACGGTACGAGCCGCGGGGCGACCCGGCGTCATGGCGTGCCGCGGAGTCCCGTCTCGCCACGCCGTGAGACGGGGTCTCCCCCAGGCCGCGTCCGCCGATTACTCTGCACTCATCCGATGATCGACCCCAAGGAGCCGCGATGCGCGTCGCTCTGTTCCTGACCTGCGTCAATGACACGCTCTATCCGGACACCGGGCGCGCCGTGGTGAAACTCCTGACCAGGCTGGGCGTCGAAGTCGACTTCCCGTCGGCGCAGACCTGCTGCGGGCAGGCGCACTACAACACCGGGTATCGACATGAGGCCGAGCCACTCGCGGTGAAGTTCTCCGATGTATTCCGGGACTACGAGGCGATCGTGACTCCGTCCGGTTCCTGCGGGGCGATGGTGCGGGAGCTGTATCCGCGCATGGGTGAGCGGGCGCGGGCCGAGGGCCGCGGGGAGGCCCTCGCGGCCACCGTGGCGCCCGTGGTCCCGAAGACGTACGAACTGACCGAGTTCCTCGTGGACGTGCTGGGGGTGACGGACGTGGGGGCGTACTACCCGCATCCGGTGACCTATCACCCGACGTGTCACGGGCTGCGGAGCCTACGGCTCGGCGACCGCCCGACGCGGCTGCTGCGGGCCGTCAAGGGACTGGAACTGATCGAGCTGCCCGGTGCCGAAGAGTGCTGCGGCTTCGGCGGCACCTTCGCCGTGAAGAACCCCGACGTCTCGGCGGCCATGGGCGCCGACAAGGTACGCAACGCCGAGTCGACGGGGGCGGAGGTGCTGTGCGCGGCGGACAACTCCTGTCTCATGCACATCGGCGGCACGATGGCACGGCTGCGCGTCGGCATGCGGCCGGTGCACATCGCGGAGATCCTGGCGAGCACGGAGAGGGAGCCGCTGGTATGAGGGGCGTCGTCGTGAGGAAGGGTGGCCTCGCATGAGCGGGAGGTTCGTCGGCATGCCGGCGTTTCCCGAGGCGGCGCACGAGGCGGTGGGCAACAGGACGCTGCGCGGCAATCTGCGGCACGCCACCCACACCATCCGCGCCAAGCGGGCCAGGGCCGTCGCGGAGGTGTCGGACTGGGCGGAGCTGCGCGAGGCGGGCAAGCGGATCAAGGACCACACGCTGCGTCATCTCGGCCGCTATCTCGTGCAGTTGGAGCAGGCGGTCACGGCGGCCGGAGGCGTCGTCCACTGGGCGGCGGACGCGCAGGAGGCGTGCCGGATCGTCACCGAGCTGGTGAAGGCGACCGGCGAGTCCGAGGTCGTGAAGGTCAAGTCCATGGCCACGCAGGAGATCGGCCTCAACGAGGTGCTGGAGGCGGAGGGCATCCGGGCCTACGAGACCGATCTCGCCGAACTGATCGTGCAGTTGGGCAAGGACCGGCCCTCGCACATCCTCGTCCCCGCGATCCACCGCAACCGCGGGGAGATCCGCGACATCTTCCGCTCCGAGATGGGCGCGTGGGGCCGTCCCGCTCCCGAGGGGCTCACCGACACACCCGCCGAACTCGCCGAGGCGGCCCGGCTGCATCTGCGGGAGAAGTTCCTGCGCGCCAAGGTCGCCGTCTCGGGCGCGAACTTCATGGTCGCGGAGACGGGCACGCTGGTGGTGGTCGAGTCGGAGGGCAACGGGCGGATGTGCCTCACGCTGCCCGAGACGCTGATCTCCGTCGTCGGCATCGAGAAGATCGTGCCGACCTGGCAGGACCTGGAGGTGTTCCTCCAGACGCTCCCCCGGTCCTCGACCGCCGAACGGATGAACCCGTACACGTCGATGTGGACCGGCACGACGGACGGGGACGGACCGCGCACCTTCCACCTGGTGCTGCTCGACAACGGCCGTACCGACACCCTCGCCGACGAGGTCGGCCGTCAGGCCCTGCGCTGTATCCGCTGCTCGGCGTGTCTCAATGTGTGCCCGGTGTACGAGCGGGCAGGCGGCCATGCCTACGGCTCGGTGTACCCGGGTCCGATCGGTGCCATCCTCAGCCCCCAGCTGCGAGGCATCCGGAGCCCGATCGACGCCTCACTGCCCTATGCCTCGTCGCTGTGCGGCGCCTGCTACGACGTGTGCCCGGTCGCCATCGACATCCCGGAGGTGCTGGTGCATCTGCGGGAACGGGTGGTCGAGGGCGGGCCCGCGACACAGGCGGGCAACAAGGTCGTACTGCGGCCCGCACGGGGACACGCCGCCGAGCGGGCGGCGATGCGGGCCGCACGCTGGGCCTTCAGCCACCCCGGCGCGCTGCGCACGGGCCAGCGTCTGGCGTCGCGTTCACGTCGCTTCCTGCCGCGGACCCTGCCGGGCCCGGGCCGGGCGTGGAGCGCGAGCCGGGACCTGCCGACGCTGCCCCCGGAGCCGTTCCGCGACTGGTGGCAGCGCACACGCGGAGGGAAGGAGGCGGAAAGGTGAGCAACAGCAGGGATCTGATCCTGGGCCGGGTGCGCCGCGCACTGGCGGACGTGCCCAAGGGCGACACGCCCTACGAGCAGGACGTTCCCCGGGACTATCGGGAGCGGCACGGCGAGCGCGCCCCGGCCGAGACGGTGGAGTTGCTCGCGGAGAACCTCGCGGACTACCGGGCGATCGTGCACCGGACGAACACCGCGGAGCTGTCCTCGACCCTGGCCGGTCTGCTCGCGGCACGCGGCGCGCGGACCGTGCTGGTGCCCTCGGGGCTGCCGACCGACTGGCTCACGGGCGTGGAGCAGGTGCCCGACCGGGCGGAGAGCACCCCGTACGAACTCGACCGCGTCGACAGTGTGGTCACCGGCTGCGCGGTCGCGATCGCCGAGACCGGCACCCTGGTGCTGGACGGCTCACCGGATCAGGGCCGCCGCCGTATCACCCTCGTCCCCGACCACCACATCTGTGTCGTACTCGTCCCGGACCAGGTCGTGGACTCCGTGCCCCAGGCGATGCGGCGGCTCGTCCCGGAGCGCCCGCTGACCTGGATCTCCGGGCCGTCCGCGACCAGTGACATCGAGCTGGAGCGGGTCGAGGGGGTGCATGGTCCACGCACCCTGGAGGTGGTGCTGGTGAGCGAGGTGTGACCGGCGCGGCTAGCGTGAGGGAATGATCCGGTTCGAGGAGGTCACCAAGCGGTATCCGGACGGTACGACGGCCGTGGACGACCTGTCCTTCGAGATCGGCGAGGGCGAGCTGGTCACCCTGGTCGGACCGTCCGGCTGCGGCAAGACGACCACCATGATGATGGTCAACCGGCTGATCGAGCCGACCTCGGGGCGGATCTTCGTGGGCGGCGAGGATGTCGCGACCGTCGATCCGGTGCGGCTGCGGCGGCGGATCGGCTATGTGATCCAGCAGGTCGGGCTGTTCCCACACCGGACCGTGCTCGACAACACGGCGACCGTGCCCTGTCTGCTCGGCTGGAAGAGGGCCAGGGCACGGGCGCGCGCGGCCGAGTTGCTCGATCTGGTGGGCCTGGACCCGAAGACGTACGGGCCGCGCTATCCGGACCAGTTGTCCGGCGGTCAGCGACAACGGGTGGGGGTGGCGCGGGCGCTGGCAGCCGACCCGCCGGTGCTGCTGATGGACGAGCCGTTCGGGGCGGTCGACCCCGTGGTGCGGGAGCAGTTGCAGGAGGAGTTCCTGCGGATGCAGAGCGCCGTGCGCAAGACGGTGCTGCTGGTCACGCACGACATCGAGGAGGCCGTCCGGCTCGGCGACCGGATCGCGGTGTACGGGCAGGGGCGCATCGAGCAGTTCGACACGCCCGGATCGGTACTGGGGACACCCGCGACACCGCGCGTCGCCGCGTTCGTGGGGGCGGACCGGGGGCTGAAGCGGCTGTCGGTGACGGAGATCGAGCCGAGCGATCTGGAGCAGCCGCCGGTCGTACGGCTCGACGAGGCCGGCGGGCGGGCGGCGGCCCGGCTGTCCGCGCAGGGCGCACGCTGGGCGGTCGTGCTCGACTCCGCCGGTGATCTGCACGGCTGGGCCGGAGTCGACGAACTGACCCGGGGCGGTCTGGTCCGCGACCATGCGCACCGGATGAACTCCTGGGTACCGGTGGGTGCTCCGCTGCGGCAGGCGTTCGGAGTGATGCTCCAGCACGACGCCGGCTGGGTGGCGGTGCTGGACGGGACCCGCTTCCTGGGGGTCCTGACACCGGCCAAGCTCCATGAGGCGCTCCGCCGTTCGGTGGACGCGGACGCCCGGGGAGTCTCGCGCCGGGAGGTTCCGTACGAGTCGGTGGCGGACGCATGAGGGCCCCGGCTGTCGGCACGGCCTCGGGGCCGCGTCACTTCAGCAGGCCCTTGGCCTTCAGATAGGCGCGGGCCACGTCCTGCGGCAGTCGGCGCCAGCTGTCGACCTGCTGGTTCATCGACGCCAGATCCTGTGTGGTGAGAACGGAGTTCAGGGCGCCGAGCGCTTGGGCGACGCGTGTGCCGCCGGCGCGGGAGCGGCTCACGACCGGGACGATGTAGTCCGCGTTCTGCAGATGTCTGTCGTCCGCGAGCAGAACCAGTCCGAAGGTGTCGAGGGTCGCGTCCGTGGTGGTGGTCAGCACCATCTGGTTCCGTCCGCTCTGCACGGACCGCTTGGCCTGGGTGGTACCGACGCCCTTGGGGTCGACGCCGATGACGTCGATGCCGTACACCTTCCTCAGTCCCGGTGCGCAGTACGGCCGCCGAACGCATTCGTCGCCCGCCGCGAGCCTTACCTTCAGCCCGGACCGGCCGAGATCGCTCAGCGTCCGCACGCGGTGCTCACGGGCGTAGGCCCCCGACACGGCGAAGGCATTTTGGTCGACCGCCCGGCCAGGGTCGAGCACGGTGAGCCCACGGGGCGCGGCGAGGGCGCGCAGGGCCTTCATGGTGGCGTCGAGGTCCGGTGAGCCGACGGGAGGGGCGTCGGGTCCGTGGGCCCTGGCGTTGAGCCAGTCCGCGAAGGTGGCCGCGTACTCGGGGACGACGTCGATCTGCCCGGATTCCAGGGCGGGTTCGTACAGCTCACGGTTGGCGACGGTGATGAGCGATGTCTTGTAGCCCGCGCGGTTCAGCAGCAGGGCGTACATCTGGGCGAGCAGATCGCTCTCGGTGAAGCCGGCCGAGCCGACGGTCAGATGTCCGCTGTCGCGGGGCGCCGCGGTGACCCGGCCGCGGGTCTCCAGGGAAGGACCCGTGGCGCAGTCGGCGAGCAGGCCCATGAGGCACCCGAGGAGCAGGGGCACGACCGCCGCGAACCGTCTCATCGCGCGCCTCGGACGCGGGACGGGGCCAGTCGCTCCACGGCCTCGAAGACCCCCTCCACGATCAGCGCCAGCGCCGCCACCAGCACGGCCCCGGCCACCACCTGCGGTGTGCTCGCCAGGTTGAAGCCGGCGGTGATGATCCGGCCCAGTCCCCCTCCGCCCGTGAGCGCGGCGATGGTCGCGGTCGCGACGAGCTGCACGGCGGCGATCCGCACCCCGTTGAGGACCATCGGGAGCGCGAGGGGAAGTTCGACACGCAGCAGTGTCTGCCGGCCCGTCATCCCCATGCCCCGCGCCGCCCGCACGACGCTGCGGTCGACCTCGCGCATGCCGACGTAGGCGTTGGTGAGCAGGGGCGGTACGGCGAACAGCACGAGGGCCACGACGGTGGGCCCCTCCCCCCAGCGGCCGAGCGGGGTGAGCAGCAGAAGCACCAGGACGGCGAAGGTGGGGACGGCACGGCCGATGTTGGAGATGTTGACGGCGAGCGCGCCACCCCGGCCGAGATGGCCGAGTACCAGGGCGACCGGCAGGGCGATCGCGCAGCTGACGACGAGACAGCCGATGGTGAGGAGGACGTGCTGCGTCAGCCGGTGCCCGATGCCGTCGTCGCCCGACCAGTGCGCGGGGTCGGTGAGCCAGTGCCAGGCTTCGCCGGGGGTCGTCATCCGCGTGCCGATCTCGCCCAGGGGGTGATCAGCCACTGCACGCCGAGCAGCAGCAGATCGGCGGCCACGGCGATCAGCACACAGAGCACGGACGCGGTCAGCACCTGCGCCTTGAAGTACGTGTTCATGCCCGCGTAGATCAGGTTCCCGAGTCCGCCGAAGCCGACGATCGCCCCGACGGTGACCAGGGAGACCGCGGACACCGTGGCGATGCGGAGGCCGGCCATGGCGGCGGGCAGGGCGAGCGGGAGTTCCACGGTGAGCAGCAGCCGGACGGGGCCGTATCCCATGCCGTGGGCTGCCTGCCGGGTCTCCTCGGGGACGGCGCGCAGCCCGGCGAGGAGGTTCCGCACGAGCAGGGTGAGCGAATAGAGGACGAGACCGGCGACCACCAGGGCGGGTGACAGTCCGTACAGGGGCAGCAGCAGCGAGAACATCGCCAGGGACGGAATGGTGTAGAGGATCGTGGTGCCCGCGAGGACGGGCCCGGCGATCCCGGTCCAGCGGCGCGCCAGCAGGGCCAGGGGCACGGCGACGACGAGCCCGATGAGCACGGAGGCCGCGGTCAGCTGCAGATGCTCGGCCACCGCGTCCAGGAGGATATGGCGGCGGGTGCGCACATACGCGCCGCAGATCCACTCGTTACGGGCCAGGCAGTCGTCCGGGGGCGCGGTCACGGGTCCATTGCACCGGACGGGCGAGCGCGGCCGCAGGTCGTGGGGGTCCGTCCGGGGCTGTCCCCCGGCCCGCTCGATGTCTCACCCGCTCTGCCGCCCCTTCGGGGCCCGTGGTCTCTCCTGGCCCTGCCCGTTCAGGGCCCGTGCCGCCACCTTCAGGTCCGAGACGAGACCGGCGTACGCGGCCTCCCGGTCGTCGGCGCGCAGGATCGCCGAGGGGTGCACGGTCGCCACGACGTACTGCTCGTCGGCGCCGGGCATCAGCAGCAGGCTCCCCCGGTCCTTGGTCACCCGGAACGAGCTGCCCAGCAGCGCCTTGCCCGCGGTGGCGCCGAGGGCCACCACGACCTCGGGGCGGACCAGGTCCAGTTCCGCGCGCAGCCAGGGCTTGCAGGCGCTCAGCTCTCGCAGGCTCGGCGCCTTGTGGATGCGTCGCTTGCCCCGTTCGGGAACCACGGTGAACTTGAAGTGCTTGACCGCGTTGGTGACGTAGGCCGTGCCGCGGTCGATCCCCGCCTCCGTCAGCGCCCGGTCCAGCAGATGTCCGGCCGGTCCGACGAAGGGCTCGCCCTGCCGGTCCTCCTGGTCGCCGGGCTGCTCCCCGACCAGCAGGACCCGTGCCGAGGTGTCGCCGCTGCCGAACACGGTCTGGGTGGCGTTCGCGTACAGCGGGCAGCCACGGCAGTCCGCGGCGGCACGCCGGTACGCGGCCAGCTCGCCGTCGTCCGGCAGGAAGGGGGTCGCGTCGTAGGCCTCGGCCGATGCGTCGTCGGAACGGCTCATAACGGCCTCGCTTCCGGGCCCCGCCGTACCGGGCCCAGAGCTCGGAGTACCCCTCCCCCCGGCTCGCACACCCCTGGCGGAGTGGCGACGATGGAGGGAGCCGACATCGCACGCGCCACGCCGCCTCGGAGGGGCCGATGACCATGGACGCCCATCCGGGCAGGCCGGGGAAGCAGGAGCCGGACGCCGCGGCGCCCGGCACGGAGCGGATCGTCGAGCTGGAGGAGGAGGTCAGCCAGCTCAAGGAGGCCGTCACCTCGCACGCGGTCGTGGACCAGGCGATCGGGATGCTGGTGGCTGTGGGCCATGTGACCCCGGCGCAGGGATGGGAGGTGCTCCGGGAGGTCTCCCAGCACGCGAACATCAAGCTGCGCCATGTCGCGGAGCTGATCGTCATCTGGGGATGCGGCGGGGAGCTCCCGGCCGATGTCCGGGAGCTGCTGGAGGCCACGCTCGACCGCTACGGACCGGCTCAGCTCCCGGAGGACCCGCCCTGAGTCCCCGCCCGGCCCTCGCTGCCGCCGGGCCCTGTCCGGGCCGTGGCGGCCGTTTTCAGGGGCTCCGGTCAATAACCCGTTGATTTCCCTGCGTTGCCCTGCGGGCGGCGTGTTTCAAATACCCTCTCACGGATAGTCCGGAAGGAGCGGTGCACTGCCAAGCCGTTCCCGGGAGGGTTCGGCAGTGAGCCCGCCCGCTAACGGCCGTCCGGTCGACGAGTGGCCGATCCGGACGGCCGGATGCGATGCGGCTGCACGGGCGGGAGCGCAGCCTCTATCAGGCTTGATATCGGGTCGCCCGGTGTCAGGCAATATCGGCGAGCGCCTCCTCGCGTATCCGGGCACAGCATCCGCTGAGCAGCCGTGAGACATGCATCTGGGAAATACCGAGTTGGTCCGCTATGCGACTCTGGGTCATTCCGCGGAAGTAGCGCAGATAGAGGATGGTGCGCTCGCGCTCCGGGAGCGACCGCAGACACGGTTTGACGGCCTCGCGGTCGACGATCAGGTCGTACCCGGAGTCGGCCTCACCGAGCGCGTCGCCCAGTGCGTATCCGTCGTCGCTGCCCGCGACCTCCGCGTCCAGGGACAGGGCGGTGAAGCTGTCCATCGCCTCCAGACCCACCCGGACATCCTCTTCGCTGAGATGGGCGTGCTCGGCGATCTCGGCGACGGTCGGGCCGTGCCCAGGAGTCTCCTGGGATATCTCCTTGGCCGCCGTCCGCACCCGATTCCGCAGGTCCTGGACCCGGCGGGGCACATGCAGGACCCACATGTGGTCGCGGAAGTGCCGCTTGATCTCACCGGTGATGGTGGGGATGGCGTAGCTCTCGAAGGCGTACCCCCGGCCCGGGTCGTAGCGGTCGACCGCCTTGACGAGTCCCAGCGCCGCGACCTGGCAGAGGTCCTCGACCGACTCGCCCCGCCCTCGATACCGGCGGGCGATGCGGTCGGCCATCGGCAGCCAGGAGCGCACGATGTCGTCGCGCAGTGTCTGGCGTTCGGGACCCTCGGGCAGTTCGCACAGTTGAGCGAAAGCGTCGGTGGTGTCGGGTGCGTCGTCGTGGGGATGCTGCTTCGCCTTGACCGTGATGCGCATCGTGCTTTCAACTCCCTCAAGGGGCTGACTGGGCAGTCACCGTGGGAAGGCGCAACGACGGACCACGCGGAGAGTCACACACCCGGGATCTGCTGGGCCAGTTTCCACGGAGGTGCCTCCTGTCCGAAGCACTCTTATGAGCCATTCCCGGCTTTCCCGGCGTCAAACAATTCATAAGGAACATTTCACGTCTCACCGGAGTTACTCATGGGAATCTCATCGCTCCGAAAAGTGAGCGGCCAATGCGCCGGGCAAAGTGCCGAGGCATGGGTCGGGGCACCAGGGCACGGAATTTCACGGCCCGGGCAATTTCTGGGAATTCATCGGGCCCCGGCCGTGGGGCTTTCCGTGACGGGACACAGCCAGAGCGTGGCGAGCGGTGGGAGCGTGAGGCGGATGCCGTGCCCGGGACCGGTGCCGGGTGTCACGGGACCGGTGTTGCGGACGTCGCTGCCGCCGTAGCGAGCCGCGTCGGTGTTGAGGACCTCGTCCCAGGCCGGCACGTCGTCGGGCACGTCCAGACGGTAGTGGTGGCGTACGACCGGCGAGAAGTTGGACACGGCGAGCAGGGGGGTGCCGTCCGCGTCGAAGCGCAGGAACGCGAAGACGTTGTCGTCGGCGCCGTCGCAGAGCACCCAGCGGAAGCCCGCGGGCCGGGTGTCGCACTGCCACAGGGCCGGGGTGCGCAGATAGATCGCGTTCAGGTCACGCACGAGGTCGCGCACGCCCCGGTGGTCGGCGGCGGCACCGTAGCCCGCGTCGAGCAGCCACCAGTCGGGGCCATGGGCCTGGGACCATTCGTCGCCCTGGGCGAACTCCTGTCCCATGAACAGGAGCTGCTTGCCCGGGTGGGACCACATGAAGCCCAGATAGGCACGGAGATTGGCACGCTGCCGCCACCAGTCGCCGGGCATCTTCGACACCAGCGACCGCTTGCCGTGCACCACCTCGTCGTGCGAGATGGGCAGGACATAGTTCTCGCTGTACGCGTACACCATCGAGAAGGTCATCTCGTTGTGGTGGTACCTGCGGTGCACGGGGTCCTTGGACACGTAGACGAGCGAGTCGTGCATCCAGCCCATGTTCCACTTCAGGCCGAAGCCGAGTCCGCCGTGGTCGGTGGGCCGGGTGACGCCGTCCCAGGCCGTGGACTCCTCGGCGATGGTGATCGCCCCGGGGCACCGTCGGTAGACCGCGGCGTTCATCTCCTGCAGAAACGCGACCGCGTCCGGATCCTCGTTCCCGCCGTGCTCGTTCGGCCGCCACTGGCCGTGCTCGCGTGAGTAGTCCAGATAGAGCATGGAGGCGACCGCGTCCACCCGCAGGCCGTCGATGTGGAACTCCTCGCACCAGTACACGGCGTTGGCGA
>NZ_JBIARC010000038.1:0-84555 GCF_042889625.1 Streptomyces sp. NPDC002573
TCGCTACGACAAGCTCGCGGTCCGCTACGAGGCGACCGTCCTCGTCGCAGCCATCAACGAGTGGCTGTGACCAGCACATTCGATACACGCCCTAGCTAGGACGCGGTCTGTGGACTCTTCGTGGACAGGGCCTTGTGGTGTTTACCCAGGTCAGCCCATCTAGCTGACGAATGGGCTGTGCCCCCGCCTCGGGTCGAAGAGCAGCATGCAGCATGCCGTTGTCGGCAGGCTGTCGGAGCACGGTCCCCTCGCTCCGTACTAACCACGTCTCGGGCTCATCGTCCGACATCCCGTCCCGTTCCTCGTGTCGTTCTGCCTCTGTCCGCACGTTCGACACGTTCGACACGTTCGACACGTTCGACACGTTCGACACGTTCGACACGTTCGACACGTTCGACACGTTCGACACGTTCGACACGTTCGACAGTGGAGGTTGGGCCACATCGTGCTGCCGCCGCAATACCCCTGGGCCGCCGGCTCCGCGCGTGATCGCCAGGACATGCGGTGGAGCTGTCTTGCACACGGTCGCATCCGGGCGTGCCAGTCCCGGTCCCGATCGCCTGTGTCGAATACGCTGCGAAGACGTCCGATCTGGCGTCCTCGACAGCGGACGCATGGGAATGCCGCCCGGTGGCGGCTCTTCACGCAGACGCTGATGGCGTAGCTGCCGGATGCGGAAGGGATGGGGCATGAGATCCCCAGGCGTGCACCTACGGGAGATCACCGACGACAACCGGGATGCCGTTCGCGCCCTCCACGTCCGGCACAACCAGAAGCAGTTCGTCGCCTCCGTGTCCAAGTCGCTCAAGGAGGCGGCGAAGAAACCGGAGGCCAACCCCTGGTACCGGGCCGTGTACCGCGGCGACGAGCCCGTCGGCTTTGTCATGCTGTCGTGGAAACCGCCGGCCGGTCCTTACAAAGGGCGGCACTTCCTCTGGCGCCTGCTCGTCGACAAGCAGTACCAGGGACAAGGGATCGGCCGAGAGGCGCTCGTACAGGTCGCCGCCCTGGTGCGCGCGGACGGCGCCACCGAGCTGCTGACCAGCTACGAGCCCGGCGACGGCGAACCGTGGCCCTTCTACCAGAAGTTCGGGTTCGAGCCCACCGGGGAGATCGACGACGGTGAGATCGTTCTGCGGCTCACCTTCCCCCATCGGTGAACTCGAGCAGGAGAAACAGGCGAACCTCGCAGTCGGCGCTGAGGGGTCGGCCGGGGATGGGGCCGGTAGGCACCCGATGCCGAGTTTCCGGTTTCCGGTGGCGGCTGCCCAGGCTGCGATGGTCTTCAGTCCGCCATGTGATCAGCCTCGCGTCTGGTCGTCGACGCCCAGATCGGCGCGCATGGACTGCTTCAGTGCGCCCAGGTAGGGCCAGACGTCCTCATGGAGATCCCCCTCCAGGGCCGCCAGTTCCTCGGCGTATGTGGAGGGTGCCGCTCCGTACTTCCTGAGCTTGCCGTATGCGGTGTTCAACTGCGTCTTCGCCGTGCTGGAGGCACGCAACACCGCGTCCGGAACGATCATCCGGGAGACCGCGTAGCTGTCCCTGTAGGCCAGCCTGCACGCCTCCAGATTCTGGAGGGACGCGGCAACGTCCTCACTGCGCTGAAGCGCGTGGGGGTAGTTGGTCATCGCCGTCAGATACTGGCGTGAGGCAGTGTTCAGGGTGATGTAGCAGGTGCGCCGCCGTTCAAGGCTCTCGCGCTGCCCTTGCTTGGCCTGCTCCGCCCGGAGCAGTTCCTCGGCATGACCGCGTTCCTCGCGCCGTTGTTCAGCGGCGGCCTGGAGCTCCATGCGCTTGGTGCGGTCCGCGCGGTTCTGCGTCAGCAGCGCGGCCCCCAGCGTTCCCGCCACGCCCACCACGGCGATCAGCAACCCCGTCCAACTGGCGTCCACAATGCCGCTTTGTGAAGTCGGAAGGCCTCGCCCCCCGGCAGCCCCCGTACGCCTTCCGGGACCTCGGACATCCCCCAGGCCGCCGCCGGCAGCCGTGAAGCAGGGTCTCGCCCATCATGCCGGAACACACGTGCCGCGTCCGGCGGTGCGGAACGTGCGGTGGGCAGAGGCAGGGAAACCTGGTCAGGCCAGCCCGGCGTCGATGGCGCGGCGGACGGCGTCGGCCCGGTCGCGGATGTCCGCCTTGGCGAACAGGTTGTTGATGTGGGTCTTCACCGTGGCTTCGCTGATGAAGAGCCGCTCGGCGATAGCCCGGTTGGGAAGGCCCTGGCCGATCAGGGTGAGCACCTCGCGTTCCCGGGGTGTGAGGTCCGCCGGCAGAGGCTGCTGGGGGGCCGGCTGCCTGGTCCGTACGGCGGCGAGGAGCCGGTCCTGGACCTCACGGTCGAGTACCGACTGGCCGGAGGCGGCGGCCCGGATCGCTCGTGTGATGTCCTGGCGTCCGGCGTTCTTGGTCAGGTAGCCGCGGGCTCCCGCGCTCAGGGCGGCCATGATCGAGTCGTCGTCTGCGAAGGTGGTCAGCACCACCACGGCCACGTCCGGGTGCGCCTCGCTCAGCCGGCGAGTCGCCTCGGTCCCGTCCATGACGGGCATTCTCAGGTCCATCAGCACGACGTCCACCGGGCCGGCGGCCACGGCTGTCAGAACCTCACTCCCGTTGGCCGCGGTCGCGACGACGTCGATGTCCTCGGCCAGTGAAAGGACCGCGGCCAGCGGTTCCCGGACCGCGGCCTGGTCGTCGGCGACGATCACTTTGACAGGCCGGGAGACGTCGGTGGACTCGCTCATCCCGGGATCACCGCCTCCACCTGCCAGCCGCCCCGGTCCGGTCCCTCGGTGACCGGTCCCGTGGTGATGGTGCCGCCCAGCAGGGCGACGCGTTCGCGCATTCCGATCAGTCCCATCCCGCTGCCTGGGCCCGTGGCCACCGGGTTGGTGGCGGGGCGGTTGCGGATCGTCAGTGTGGTCGATCCCTCGGCGAACCTCAGCTGCACGCCGACCTCGCCGCCGGGCGCGTACCGGGCGGCGTTGGTCAGTGCCTCCTGGGCGATCCGCAGCAGGTTCTGCGTCACCTGCGCCGACAGCTCACGGACGGCTCCGGTGACGGTGAGGGCGTTTCTGTGGCCCGACGACTCGAGCATCGCGGTCAGGCTCTCCCGCAGCGGCAGGGAGTCCTCGCGCAGGGCGTGCACGGTCCACTGCGCCTGTTTCAGGCTCTCCCTGACCAGACTGTGGGCCTTGCCGGTGGCCTCCCGGACCTTCTCCAGGTCGCCGGTGTCGATCAGGGCGTCTGCGAGTTCCAGTTGCATGTTGATGCCGGCCAGCGAGTGCGCCAGGACGTCGTGGACGTCCCGGGCGATCCGGCTGCGCTCGGTGAGCACCGCGGTCCGGGCTTCGGCCCGGGCGGCGCGCTCGGAGGCCTCGGCCGCGGAGATCGCCGCCTGTGTGGCCTGGGCCCGGCTGCGTGCGGCCATCCCGGGCAGTACCGCGATGCCGGTGGCGAGACCGACCACCACGGTCAGCGCGTGGTTGTCCGGTCCGGCCCGGAAGTACAGGACACCGCCGCACAGCAGGCTGCAGAACGCGGCGAGCGCGAGGGCCGGCCTGGTGTCCAGCCGGTACCCGATGTGGCCGGCGAGGAAGAATGCGAAGAGGTAGGCGGACCCGGTGCGGCTGGTGCCGAGCAGTGCCGCTGCCGCCACGACGCCGAGCGCCAGCCACACGACGACGAACCGTTCGGGGACGAGATCCTCCGGCAGCAGCCGGGCTGCCAGCACCGCGCAGTTGACGAGGAAGAGAAGGGCGACCACCAGACCCAGGCCGCTGAAACCCATCGGCCGGATGGTGACGATGCCGGCGATAACGGTCGCGGCCACCATCAGCCACGGCATACGGACGTCCCACCGCGGAAGCCGATTCCCGGCCGCCGCGGGGGGACGGTCGGTCTTCGCCGCTGCCATACCGCGACCATAACGCACGGTCAGCCCACACGGTCCGTGACGAGTACGGGCTTCGCAGCAGCCTCGACCGGCCCGCGACGGGTCAGCATCCGGCTGCGGACGAAGATCGTGGCCAGCCGCGTGACCACCTCGGTCAGTGCCATCAGCAGCAGCGCCGCCACCCACGCCTGCTCGCCGGTGATCTGGTGGTCGATGCTGAAGCGTGCGACGTCGTCGGCGCCGCCGTGCTCGACCCACTGCTGGAAGCCGAGGCGTGCGCCCATGCCGATCACCCACAGGACCGCCGAGATCACACCGGCCTTGATCAGGACGTGCTCGCCGGCGGTCCGTATGCGGGTGAAGACGCCACCGCTGACGCCGAGCACGACGCCGACGCCCACCAGAGCGCCGATCAGGACCAGGTCGTTGCCTCCGGTGGGAACGGTGTGGAGGTATTTGTAGGCCACGAAGGAGACGATCCCGAGCGGAAGCAGATAGGTCCTCGGGCCCAGACGGCCTTCCCGCAGCTGCCGGAAGACGATCAGGATGAGGGCGGTGTCGGTGAACCATTCGGTCGTTGTCATGCCCTCAAGGCTGCTCTGACCAGACGGGAAGCACCTGGACCCATAGGTGGAGCCAGGGGTGGAGATCGGAGCGCGAGCGGTGTCCACCCAGGCGGACGGTCCGGGGGATGGCCCGGATTTTCTCCGTCATTCCCGCACGTCACCGCTTCTTGGTCAGCCACTCGGCCAGGACAGCGGCCTGGCTGTGATCCACGTCCTTGGTGGCGGTCAACAGCATGAGCTTGTCGTGCGCCGCCAGGTCTCGCAGATGCTCGGCCGCCTCACGATGCCCCGCATCCCGCAGTTCTGCCAGGTAGCGACGGCGGAACTCGGTGAAGCGGCTGGGCTCATGGCCGTACCACTTGCGTAGCTCGGTCGTCGGGGCGACATCACGCAGCCACTCGTCCAGATGCGCGTCCTCCTTGCGCATGCCCCGTGGCCACACCCGGTCGACGAGTACGCGCTTTCCGTCCTGCGGCGAGGTCTCCTCGTAGACCCTGCGGCAGGTGATCTGTTTGGCCATAACGGTGCCTTTCCAGATCCGCCGGCCGACCCGGCCGCGCGCGGATGGACAGATCCGCCTCCGCTGCGGAGGGGATTTTTCCTGATTCGCCCATTTTATCGGAGACCGGTCATGCGAACCGGGTCGAGTTTCTGCGCACCATTGACGATCCACCGGCAGTCCCTGACCACCACCTCGAAAGGCCACATCCGAATCCGAGTCACAGTTTCATGCGGCGGCTTCCGCGTACCGGTCCCTCGTGTGCAGACCAGGTTGGCGCGTTCGGGGTGTGCGTCCTTCAACCGCCCACAAGCGCGACGAGCTTGATGAAGACCAGGTCCGGGGCCGTGGTGAGGTCCACGACTTCGTCGAGGGTATCCGCCTGCTGGTTGCCCGTCAGGACGAAGAAGCCGTTCGTCAGGAAGGCGCGTTCGGCGATTTCCGCCTGGCGCTCCCAGTTGATGTGGCGGGGCTCGCGGAGGTGGTAGCCGTTCAGTTCCGTTTCGGCGTCGTCGGGGCGGACGAGGCCGTTGAAGTGGTTGCTCGGGCGGGCGTTGTACCGGGCGACCTCCTCGCGGACCCGGAGTCTGATCAGCTCCCGTACGGTCATCCGTTCCGGCAGCCCGGCCACCTCCCACTCGGTGACCGGCTTGCCCGTCGCGGTCTCGTCCCGGAATGTCACGGTCGCCATCAGGTACCCCTCTTGATCTGGCGGAGGATCGTCATGTCGGTGATCTTCGTGTCCGCGGCGAGCAGGAACGCCTTGCTGAGGATCAGGGAGAGGCGGTCGTCCTCGAACGGGAGGAACACCTTGGCGTCGGCACTGCCGCGTGACGGGACGATGCACAGGTAGGCGTCGTCCGGTTCCATCAGGATGTTGGACGAGCCCAGGTGGATCTTGTACGTGCACAGGTCCCCGCGGACGAGCAGGAAGCGGCCGTCGAGCGTGCACCGGTCGGCGATCTTCAGGCGGGGCACGATCCGTTCCAGCGCCGCGCGGCGGACCTCGGCGCTCTCCGTCAGGGCGCCGAACGTGGCCGTCCGCCAGTACCCGGCATAGCGGCCCTCGCCCCGGTCGGTCCAGTCGGGATCCGCGGCGATCGAGGTCACGCCCACGAACAGGTCCACGTCCCGCATCGCCTCGCTGAACACCGGCGGGGGCACCTCGGCCAGCGGGACCTCCTGCCAGCGCCGGCCGTTCCGCCGCTCGAAGCGAACCTGGTCCGTCGCGGCGTGCTCGGGCGCGTAGCTGCCGTCGTCGTCCGCGGCGGGCTCGTGGTGGAAGCAGGCCCGCCACTCGCCGTCCCCGAACTCGGCCCGCGCGAGCCCGTCGTAACCGCCGTCGTACGGGCCGAGGAAGTTGGACTGCCAGCCGCGTTCCTTGAACAGCGCGTAGAGCTGCCGGTAGTGGACGATGTGGGCGGCGAACCGGTTGGAGTAGACGCCGGTCTCCTCCTCCGCCGGGGTGAGCAGGTAGATCTCCCGGAAGGCCTGTTTGAACGGCTGCCGCAGCCGCTCGGCCACGAGCCGCTCCCGCCATGCCCTGATCTCGTCCGCCGACGCCCGGATGGGATGCCACAACCGGACGCGCTCGGGTTCGCCGGGCGGCTCGGCCATGGGTGCCACCGCATGCCACTGGCCGACCGTGTCCTGGAACTCCCATATCAGGCCGCGGACGAGCGTCCCGGTGACCGGATGGTCGCGGTAGTGGCGGCACCACTCGTCGTACGGCCACTCGCGCCCCGTGGACATCAGCGCCTCGACGCGGGCCCGCTCACCCGACAGGGTCCCCCGCACTTCCTTGGCCAAGGCCTTCAACTCCCGGAGTTCGTCCGGGAAGCCGTCCTTCACCGCCGCCGGAGCCGTAAGGGACCTCCCTCCGTCGGGGCGCGTGAAGGTCAGCCGCACGGTCGCGGCGTCCTCGATCGTCATCCGGACCCGGTGTCCGCCCAGCTCCCTTTCCAGCGAGCCGTCCGCCGCCAGGCCGTGGTCCGGCACGCTGCGCTCGACGAGCTGCTCCGCCGTGATGCCCTGCTTCCCGGCTGCCGTCACCAGCGCGGTGTCGAGCTGCTTGCGCAGCGCCCGGTGCCTGATCCGGGACCGCAGCCGCCACAGGGTTTCCAGAGAGGCCGGATCGCCGGTCTCGGCCAACGCGTTGATCGTCGCACCCGCGAGCTTGAGGTCCTCGATCACGTCGGACCCGGGTCCGCCGGCTCGCAGGGCGAGCGCGCCGAGGTGCCGCACCGTGGCCTGGCCGCCGGTCAGCGCGGCCGCCCAGACGACGCCACGGGCCAGGTCGCCGTCGCTCTGCTGGACGAGGTAGTGATAGTGGTGACGGCCGCTGAGCCAGCCGGTGTGCGCGCCGCTTCTCCTGCTGCACAGCGGGTCGTCCTCGGCCAGTGCCCGCAGGGCGCCGGCCACGAGGTTCCGCGCCGTCGCCGCGTCCGCGCGTTCGAGGCACGTCCGTCGCCACCGCTGCGTGGGACGCGGTCCGGACAGAGCTGCCAGGTGCCGGACGAAGTCGGCCAGCTCCGCGGTCGGCAGCGTGTTCGCACGGTCGCGCAGCGGGGCGGCCCAGGGGGCGTACGGCGGGATCAGCCCCTCGGGGATGTCCGCCTCGTCCGCTCTGGTGAGCAGCGCACGGAGGCGTTTGACGAGCGGCCCGCGCACATGCGCGGAGGCTTCGCCGCTCATGAGCTTCGCGTGGGCGCGCCGCAGCCAGGGCGCGACCGCACGGCAGCCGTCGGCGCCGAGCCGCTCGGCGGCGTCCAGCGCCGTCCCCAGGGGGCCGGCGGACCAGTAGCCCATGTCGAACTCGGTGACGCGGACCAGCATCACCGCGACCTCGTCCGGCGTCCAGCCGTGCACCCGTGGGAACGCGGTTCCGATCTCGGAGTCGTACCGCCAGGATCCCGCGCTGTCGAAGCGGGAGGCCAGCATGAGGCACAGGACCGCGGCCCGGCCCTCCTCGTCCGCGCAGGCCGCGAGCCGACCGTCGATCCGGGCCCGGATCGCCGCTTCCTCCGCCTCGGACGGCCGGTGTTCGGGTCCCATGGACCATCGGGCCTCGGTCCGCTGACGTTCCAGGAGGTCGACGAGCCAGCGGACGCGGCCGAGCGCGGCGGACCTCACGTCGTCGAGCGGGTCGTTCTTGCGGGATTCGGCCACCAAGGAGTCGTACAGCATGGGGGGATGGTGGCAGCAGGCACTGACAATGCGATCAACTCGGAGGTGCTCGCGGCTCGATGACTCCGGGAAGCTCGCTACGGGCGCGGTGCCGACATCGGAACGGGGCTCCCGGTGCGGTTCCCGGGAGCCCCGTCAGATCGTGCAGGTCGTGCCCAGTCGGTCGGCCGTGGGCCGGTCGACCGTCCGCGGTCAGTGCTTGGCGGTCACCTTCATCGTCGCGGGAAGCGCCGGGACGGCGTACGGCGAGTCGGTGCCGACGGTCAGCCCGCTCGTGTAGGTGCCGGCCCGGTCGACCTCGTTCGCGTCGAGGGTGACCGGTACCGTCACCGCGGCGCCTGGGGCGACGGTGACGGTGTGCGGCGCCGACAGCCAGGTGACGGCGCCCGAGTCACCGCAGTCGCCGTACCCCGGCAGCTGCTCGACGCCGGAGACCGGATGGTTGCCGCCGTCCGCGCCGCCGACGACGTACAGACCGCAGGTGCCGCTGCCGCGGTAGACCAGCGCGTCGGCCGCCGGGAGAGCCGACCAGGAGTCGGTCGCCGGGTCGTACTCCTCGGCCTGGTTGGTCAGCCGGCCGCCGGTGACGCCGCCGACCAGCTGGAGCCGTCCGCCGGAGGAGGCGGAGGCCATCGCCCAGTCCGGGTACGGCAGTTCGGCCCGCGCGGTCCACACGCCGGTGGCCGGGTCGAAGGCGTACGTCGCCGTCGTCTCCTCGCCGCTGACCGGGTCGGTCCCGCCGGCGCAGACGACCTGGCCGTCGATGCCGGCGCAGGAGAGCCACGAGTCGGTGATCGGGTAGTTCGCGACCTGGCTCCAGGCGTCGGCCCGGGGATCGTAGACGTAGGTCGCCTGCGAGGCCGGGAAGCAGTTGCCGCCGCAGCCGGCGACCACGTAGATCCGGCCGCCGAGGACCGCCGTACCGCCGGCCACCACGCCCGCGGGAAGCGAGGCCGCCGTGGACCACGAGTCGTGCTTCGGGTCGTAGCGGTACACCGCCGCCGAGGCGTTGCGGGTGCTGTTCCAGCCGCCGACGACGTAGATCTCGCCGCCGACCGCCTCCACGCCGGGCTTCTCCAGCGCCTGCGGCATGTTCGCCAGCCGTCGCCACCCGCCGGTGGCCGGGTCGTGGACGTAGGCCTTGAACAGCACGTTCGCCCCGTCGGTCCCGCCGAAGGCGTACACCTTGCCGCCGAGCGTCACCGTGCCGCCGTCCATCACCGACGTCGGCAGGGCGTCGGCGGTCGTCCACGCGGTGGCGCCCGCCACGGTGGCCGCGCCGGTCGAGCCCGCCCGGGTCGCGGCCTCGTGCGACCCGCCTGTGAGCAGCGACCCACGGGTGAAGTCGCCGGCGGCGTGCCGGACCGGTGCGCCGGTGCCGCGTTCGCCCGTCTGCCCGGAGTGCGACTCCGGCGTGTACGAGCCGTCCTGCGGGTTGAGGACGACGTGGACGGGTGCGGTGCCGGTGTTGCGGAGCGTCACGGTCCGGGTCGCCGACCGGCCCAGCGGCTGGGTGACCCGCAGCGAACCGCCGGACACGCTGATCCGGCCGGCGCCCAGGCGCCAGTCCTTCCCGGTGACCCGGTCGCGGGCGACGGCGACCTTCGCGGTCGAACCCGTGTACGCGCCGTCGACGACCCCGAGCGTGGTCCGGCCGGAGTTGTCGGCGGCCGAAGCGGGCGCGAACAGCTCGTAGGCGCCGTCGGTCGTCGTGGCCGTGGGGGTACCGGCCACGCTGACACCGGCGCCGGAGAGTGCCTTGCCGGTGTTGGCGTCCTCGACGGTGCCGGCCACGAGCCCGCCGGCGGCGGCGTCGCAGGAGCGGTTGCCGATGAAGACGTCGTCGACCTTCCAGTACCACGAGTGGACCGCGTCGTAGCGGAACCGGACCTGCACATCGCTCTTTCCGGCGGCCTGCGGGATCGCGACGGCCTCGGGGCCGTAGGCGATCGTGCGGGACATGTGCCAGACCGAGGTCCAGGTCTGGCCGCCGTCGACGCTGACCTCGACGTAGGCGTTGGAGTTGTAGCGGGGGGAGGTGAAGGAGTTGTCGAAGGAGACGATCGGCGTGGCATCGCCGCTCAGGTCGAGCACCGGCGAGACCAGGCTGGTCGTCTCGTGCGTGTCGATGCCGCCGTCGCGGGAGTCGACCTCGGCGAACTCGCCGGTGCCGCCGGTGTCGTTGCCGGTGCCGCTCGGGTCGTCGAAGCGCCAGGTGACCCCGGAGCCGGCGGTGTCGGTGACGGTCCAGCCGTCCTTCGGTGCGGCGCCGGTCCAGCCCTCGAAGCCGGTCGTGGTGCCGTCGTATCCGAAGCGGTAGCCGAGCGCGGTGCAGGCGCTCGCGTCCACCGGCAGCGCCATGTCGTGGCGTACGTCGCCGGTACCGACGGCGACGGTGTCGTCCGACGTCCGGTAGCCGGGCAGGGTCGCCGCGACGTGCAGCTTGTAGTTCCCGTCGTCCGGCAGCCGGACGGCGTACCGGCCGGTGGCCGGGTCGGTGTCGACCGCGCCGCCCGGATAGCCGTCGACGGTGATCGTCGCGGCGAGCGGCCAGGCGTGGCCCGAGGCGTCGGTCACGGTGCCGGAGACGACGTGGGTGGGCAGGGCGCGCAGCGTGAGGGACTTCTTCGCGGTGAGCCCCTCGGTGACCTTCAGCGTGGTGGTGGCCGTCGCGTAGCCGAACTGCGCGACGGTCAGGGTGTAGTCGCCGGGCGCGGGGGCGATGGTGAAGTCGCCCGACGCGTCGGTCGTGGCGGTGTAGCTGCGGCCGTCCGCGTCCGTGGCGGTGACCGAGGCGCCCGGGACAGGCCCGTGGGCCGTTGCCGAGCCGGTGCCGCGCACGGTACCGGTGACCATACCGTGCGGGCCCTGGCGGAACGCGCCGACGCCGGCGGGCGAGCCGAGCCCGGTCGGGCCGTCCCAGCCCGTGCGGGCGTTGCAGAGCTGGTTGCCGCAGTAGCCGTCGGAGCCGGAGGTGACGTCGGTGAGGTCGCCGGCGTTCGTGTCTGCGTACGGGTAGGTCACCGGGTAGGTGCCGGGCGTCGGGGTGCCCGCGAGGGCGTACATCGCGGCGACGAGCGGCGAGGAGAGCGACGTGCCGCCGACCCGGAGCCAGCCGCCGACCGCGGGGCTCGAGTTGTAGATGCCGAGGCCGGTGGCCGGGTCGGCGTCCGCGGACACGTCGGCGATGGCACGGTTGTCGCAGCCGGTGTCGATGCCCTGCTGGTACGCCGGCTTCGGCTCGACGCTCGAGCAGCCCGAGCCGCCCCTGTCCCAGGCCGCCTCGGTCCAGCCGCGGGCGGTGGTGCCGTCGCGGGTCAGCGTCGTCCCGCCGACGGCGACGACGTTCCCGTTCGACGCCGGCCAGTTGACGATGTTGCCGTAGTCGCCGCTGGACGCGGTGACCGCGATACCGGGGTGGTCGTAGTCGTGGTCGTACGCCGTCGCGAAGCTCCCTCCCTCGCCGGGGATGCCGTAGGAGTTGGAGATGGCCACGGGGTGGTGGGCGGCGGCGGTGTTCTCGGCCTGGCCGAGGTCGTCGATACCGGGTGAGTCGGCCTCGACGAGCAGGATGCGGCACTCCGGGCAGGCGGCGGAGACGGCGTCGAGGTCGAGCGCGGTCTCCATGGACCAGTCGGCGTCCTCGGGCGGGAGGTTGTGGCCGCCGTTCTGGTCGAGCTTGGTGAAGCAGCCGTTCGCCGTCGTGCACGCGGGAAGGCCGTAGGTGCTGCGGTAGACGGCCAGATCGGCTTCGGCGGTCGCGTATCCGCCGGCGTCGACGATGGCGACCGTCGTGCCCGAGCCGCCCTTGGGCAGCTCGTACGCCGCCCTGAGGTCGTTCGGGGTGAGGGCGTCGGCGGGCGGGGCGGACGAGCCTGCGGCCAAGGCACCGTGACTGTCGGTCACGCCCATGAGGTCGCAGGTGGCGTAGGGCGCGTCACCCTTCCGCTCGGAGGCGGGTACGGGTTCTGCGCATCCGGCGGGCTTGTAGCCGGCCGTGCTCGTCGGGGTGCCGTCGCTCGCGGTGGGCGCCGCCTGCGCCGGGGCGACGGCCGTCAGGCCGAACGCCACGGAGCAGGCGACCGCCAGTCCGGCGGCCCATATGCGTAGTCGTCTGTGCATCGCTCTTCCCGGGAGGGTGCGTCGGCCGGGCCGACTCGAGTGGGTTGCTGGTCAGACCGGCCGGTACACCACGCCGGTCTTCCGCCGGTACTCACGCGGCCGGTCCGCGCTCGTCGCCGGGGCCGGGTCCGAGGCCGGACCGACGGTGGTGTCCGCCGCACCGTCGTCGGCGCCCTCGTGGGAGTCCACGCCGAAGTCCTCGTCGGAGTCCTCGTGTGAGTCCTCGGTGGAGTCCTCGTGTGAGTCCTCGTCGGAGTCCTCGGTGGAACCCTTGAGGGGTCCGTCGATGGGGCCGACCGCCGACTCCTCGCCGGACCGTTCGACGCCGTTGCCAGAGGTCATCGCGGCTGCTCCGTTCTGTCCCAGAGCCAGCAGTGAACGCCGCACGCCGAGGAGCCGACAATGCGCAGAACTACCCGGCAAATTCCGGTGGCTGTACGGCGACTACTCCGTCAGCAGCTGCCGCGGCACGCTCCCCGGCAGCGGTACGTCACCGGACTCCACCGCGACGACGGCGAGCGCGGTGCGCGAGGGCGCGCCCCGTTTGCGCATCGCGGAGTGGACGTGCTTCTCGACGGTGCGGGGCGAGAGCCCGAGGACGCGGGCGATCTGTGCGCTGGTCCGGCCCTCCACGAGCAGGCGGACCACGTCGAGTTCGCGCGGCGAGAGCCGGTCACCGTAGCCGGGCCTGCCCACCCGCGCTCCGATGCGGACCCCCTCGTCCGCGAGGGTGCGCCGCACCCGGTCCGCGTCCCCGGTCGCGCCGAGGGCGGTGAGGCCGTCGAAGACCTCCCGGAGCACGCCGACGGCCCGGACCCGCTCGCCGCCGACGAGGCGGCAGCCGGCCGCCGCCTCGCGGGCCAGCAGGGCGTCGTACGGTCTCGGCAGTGCGGTCCAGGCGGCGCTCGCCTCCTCGAAGTGCCCGGCGGCGCCGCTGAGATCACCGTCGGCGCGGGCGAGCAGGGCCGTGATCTGCCGGCGGGCCGCCGTCGCCACCGGCGCGTCCAGACCGCGGGTACCCGCCGCGAAGTCCTCGGCCGCGCGGGCGGCCTCCGCGACGCGCCCCTCTTCGAGCAGGGCGCCGATCCGGAGCGGGGCGATCTCGGCGGCCCAGAGCCAGAGCCCCTTGGCCTCCACCAGCCGCCAGGCGGCGTCGGTGGCGGCCAGCGCCTCCCCGGGCCGGCCGGCGGCGATCGCCAGCCGCGCGAGCACGGCGGACGGGTCGCGCGAACCGTCGGCGGGACCGCGCGGACGCCCGACAGCGAGCGCGGCGCGGACCTGCTCCTGTGCCCGACGGTGGTCACCGCGAGCGGCGTCGAGCAGACCGGCCAGCAGCAGTGCGTCGGCGCGCAACACGGGTTCGTCGGCGTCGAGGGCCGAGGCGTGCCACTTCGCCGGTCCCGTCCAGTCGCCGGTGAGCCAGTCGAGGTGAGCGAGGGTCGCCCCGACGAGGTCGCGCAGGCGCAGATGCTGGTGCTGCTCGGCCAGGGCGGCGGCCGCGTCGAGCCGGCGCCGGGCGTCGTCGTAGCGGCCCCACAGCATCGCCGCCTCACCGAGGTTCGCGAACCCCCGGGCACGCTGCAGCACTTCGCCCGGGGTCCGCCCGTCGGCGGGAAGGTCGCGCGCCGCCGCCCAGCCGGTGGGATCGCCGAGTACGAGGAGCGTGGCGGCGCGGTCCATGAGAAAGGCGAGCCGGACCTCGGCCGACGGGCCCGGCGCGGCCTCGATGAGACGTCCGGCGCGCTCCAGCCAGGCACGGTGATGCGCCGCCGGGTGGGCGGTACCGAGCGGGCGGGCGAGCATCATCATCGCGTGGACCGCGGCGACCGGCCGGTCCTGGACCAGCCCCGGCACGGCCCGCTCCATCTCGACCGAGGCGGCGTCCACGTCACCGACATGGAACATCAGCCGGGCCAGCTGCCAGGCGACCTCGGTACGTTCCGCCGGCGGGAGTTCGCCGGCTGCGGTCTCGCGCAGCACGGTGACGAGTTCGCGCAGTGGTCCGTCACCAGGTGCGGCGTACAGCGGCATGCGCTGCACCAGACGGGACACCGCCGCGCCGCGGACGGCACCGCCGGTCAGGAGGGCGAGGAGCAGTCCGAACGCCGTGCGCGGGTCGCCCGACGAGATCGCACGCTCCGCCGCCTGCTCGGCGTACACCGCCCAGCGGCCCGGATCGCCCGCCTCCCGGAAGTGCCGGGCCAGCTCGGCGACGCGGCGTACCGGCTCCCGTTCGAGGGCTTCCCCGGCGCGGCGGTGGAGACGACCGCGCTCCAGGGCGCCGAGGGCGTGGTGGACGCTGCGCGCGGCCAGCATGTGACGGAACCCCACCCGGGCGTCGCGGTCCTCGTGCAGGAGCCCCCCGGCGAGCGCCTCGACCAGACCGTCCTCCGCCTCGGCCAGGGGTATGCCGGCGACCTCGGCGACCAGTGCCGGGGCCCGCTCCCCCTCGAGTACGGCGAGCGCGGCCAGCGCCGCGCCGGCCGCCGGGCCGAGACGGGAGGTCCGCTCGAGCACGGCGTCGCGGATGCTGGGCGGAACGTCGAGCTCCGCGACGTCGCGCCGCAGCCAGGCGCCGTCCTCGCAGACCAGGTCCGCACGGTCGTGGAGCAGGCGGACGGACTCCTCGATCGCGAGCGGCAACCCGTCGGTGTGGCCGCGGAGGAACTCGGCGAACTCCTCCGAGACCGGCTCCCCGCCAAGCATCGAGGACACCAGGTCCGCCGTCCCGGCGGTGTCCAGGGGCCCGGGTTCCAGGCGGGTGACCCCGGCCTGGGCGAGCAGCCGGCGCAGCAGCGACGCCGGGCGGACGTCCTCGGGCCGGTAGGTGAGGACGAGGCGCGGGCTCGGCTCCCGCCGGGACCGCAGGAAAAGCAGGAGTTCGAGCGTGGTCTCGTCGGCCCAGTGGGCGTCCTCCACCACGAACAGCCCGACGCCGAGGGCGTCGACGAGTTCGACGAGCGCGCGGAGCAGACGGTGCCGGGCGGCTGCGGCGTCGGGCAGCGGCTCGGGCGCGGGCGGCAGTTGCCCGGCCCACTCCGGGAAGACGGGCCGCAGCGCCCCCGCCAGCCCGGTGAGCGGCAGACCGGCGACACGGTCGGTCAGCCGGCGTACGGCGTCGACGACCGGGCCGAGCGTGTAGGGCTCCCGGAACGGCGGGCACACCGCGACCAGCGCCGTCTCCGGGCGCCGCCGCAGGAGTTCGTGGAGCAGCCGGGTCTTCCCGATCCCCGCCTCACCCGCCACGACGACGAATCCCGGCCGCCCGTCGAGGGCCTGCTCGAGCAACGAGAGGTCGCGGTCGCGGCCGACCAGGCGGGGTACGCCGAGATCGGATCGGCGTGACGACGCACCGGCGCTCTCCGCAGCAGTCATCTCCGCCTCCGATCCGGCCCGTCGGACTCATTCCGCCGGGCGCCCCTTCGCTCTCTTCCTGGCGCTCCGCGCGCCCCTTGCGGGGCCGGTTCCTACGCTCGAAGCGACCTGATGAGCGGGGATTTCGACGGGCCTACGGAGCGCCGCCGTACAGTAGCGCGCCTCCGGTCTCGGCAGATCGGTCCCCTGCCGGAGGCAGTGCCGGGTACAGCCCGTGGTGCTTGGCGGCCAGGGTCTGGTCGGGCGGGACGACTCACCACATCGCCGGGGCCGGTCGCGCGGGCTCAGGGCAGGTGCTCAGTGAGCTGCTCGGTCGCCCACCGGGCCCACTCCTCCGCGGTTCGGGGGCCGCGGATGCCGTATTCGAGGATGAGCCAGCCGGCGATCTGGGTGGGGTCGCCGGTCCACTCGACGTTGTCGCGGATGGCTTCCAGCGTGGCGAGGCGCTCACGGTTCTCGCGGGCGAACGGATCGCGCGATCCGCGCATCATCACTAGCGGACGATGTCGTTCAACTCCCCCGGCCATCGAACACTCATACGATCGCTGGCGGCCTCGGGAGACACCCGTACGGCCGGCGAAAGAGGGGGCACTGTGTCAGGAATTTCCAGACGATCCCTGCTCGGACACTCCGGTACGACCGCCGCGGGCGCGATGCTCGGCGGCGCGGCGGCAGCGCAGCCGGCCCAGGCCGCGGAGACCACGGAGGCTGCCAGGGCCACAGAGGCCGACGCGCAGACCGCCACGTCGACCGACTCCCCCGGAGGGACACTCTTCAGCCGGACGGTCACCTTGTCCGGCATCGACAGAGGGTTACCGGCGCATGCTGAGCTTCGTCGACTCCATCCACCGGCCGGGGACTCTCCGTGAGGATCTCCACTTGATCTGACTGTCCGTCAGTTACACTGGCGCCGTCACACACCGTGAGGGGTCATGTGATCAGCGTGAACGAAATCCAACGAAGGCCGCGACGTCACCTCGTGCTCGGTGCTGCACTGATCGCCGCGCTCGTCGTGCAGTCCTTTGCGCTCATCTCCGAGCAGGCGCAGATCGACGATCTGCAGGCTCATCAGATCGAAGTCGGCCCCTCGGGCCCGCCCGGCCCGGCCGGGCCGGCCGGTCCGCAGGGCATCCAGGGCAAGGACGGGAAAGACGGCAAGGACGGAAGAGACGGACATGAAGGCCAGGACGGCCAGGACGGGCAGGACGGCCGCGAGGGCAGGGACGGAACGGACGGCCGGGAGGGCAAGGACGGAACGGACGGAAAGGACGGGCAGAACGGCCAGAACGGCCAGAACGCCAACGGCTCCCCGAGGCCGTCCGCGTCCCACAGACACCACAGGTACAGCTTCGACAGGGCCCTGCCGAACGACATGCCGTCCCCCCTGCCGTCTCCCTACCCCGGCTCGGATTCCGTGACGCCTGCCGCCACCCCGAGCGACAGCCTTCCGCCCCAGGTTCCCGGCACCCCGCCGCCCGACGGGACGCCGTGGGGCGACTTCGGGGCCCCGGGTGCGTGACGTCGGGGTGCGAGGGGAGAGCCGGCGGGAGGCACAGGGCGCGTAGTCGTCGGGCGCCGCCCCGCGCCCCCCCGCCCCGTACGCCTCCCCCGTCTCGCCCCGTCTCGCCCCGTCTCGCCCCGTCTCGCCCCGTCTCGCCACGGCCGCTTGCGCTCCAGCACCCGCCTCACCCCGCCCGCTGCCGCCCGGACGCCTTCTTCGCGGTCGTCTTCGCGGTCGTCTTCTTGGCCGCCGTCTTCTTGGCTGCCGTCTTCCTGCCCGCCGACTCCGACCTCGCCGCGGTCGACTTCGCCTCGGTCGACCTGGCCGTGGGCGTCTTCTTCGCCGTCGCCTTCTTGCCCACCGTCTTCTTCGCCGTCGTCTTCCTGGCCGTGGGCGTCGACTTCGTCGTGGCCGCCGTCGTCTTCTTCGGCGCGGCCCTCGTCGCCGTCGCCTTCTTCGCCGTGGACGTCGACTTCTTGCCGCCCACCTCCTTCGGAGTCGCACGCGACGACTTCCGGGACGGCATCTGTCGTACCTCAGCCTCCTGGCCCGGCTCCGCGCCCCGGGACTCCCGCGCGGCGCGCACGCTCTTCTCCAGGGCCGCCATCAGATCCAGGACCTTGCCGCCCTCGGGCTCGGGGACCGGCGGTGGCTCCCGGCCCTCCGCCTTCGCGGTGATCAGCTCTTCCACCGCCTCGCGGTACTCGTCGTGCAGCTCGTCCAGGTCCACCTCCCCCAGCGTGTCCATCAGCGTGTCGGCGAGGTCCAGCTCCTTGTCCCGGATGGCGACGTCGGCCTCCGGCGCCACCCCCTCCGCCGCCCGGATCTCGTCCGGCCACAGCAGGGCGTGCATGGTGAGCACGTCGTCGACCACGCGCAGCATGCCGAGCCGCTCCCGGCCCCGCAGCGCGTACTTCGCGACGGCCACCTTGCCGCTGCGTCTGAGCGCCTCCCGCAGCAGCGCGTAGGGCTTGCCGGCCGGGGCGCCGTTCGCCGACAGGTAGTACGCCGTGTCCATCTGGAGCAGGTCGATCCGGTCGGCCGGTACGAAGGCCACGATCTCGATGGTCTTGGCGGTCGGGAGCGGCAGCTGCGCCAGGTCCTCGTCCGTGATGGGCACGACCGAGCCGTCCGCGTCCTCGTACCCCTTGCCGATCTCCGGCGACGAGACCTCGCGGTCCTCCAGCTCGCAGAACTTCCGGTAGCGGATGCGGCCGCCGTCCTCCAGATGGATCTGGCGAAAGGAGAGCGAGTGGTTCTCGGTGGCGTTCATCAGCTTGACGGGGATGCTGACCAGGCCGAACGAGATGGCGCCGTTCCAGATGGATCGCACGTGCCGCACCTTTTCCATCGTTGCGTCGATATCAGCCGGTTTCGTGGGATTCTCATCGTATGACGCCGATCACCGAGGTGGAGGGGCACCGGCTCGCGCTCAGCAATCTGGAGAAGGTCCTCCATCCCGCGACCGGCTTCACCAAGGGCGAGCTGCTGCACTACTACGCGACCACCGCGGACGCCCTGCTGCCCCACCTCCGCGACCGGCCGCTGTCCTTTCTGCGCTACCCGGACGGCCCGGACGGCCAGGTCTTCTTCGCCAAGAACGTGCCGCCGGGTACGCCCGACTGGGTCACCACGGCCGAGGTGCCGCGTGCGGAGGGCCCCGCGCGCATGGTGCTGGTCCAGGACCTGGCGAGCCTGATGTGGGCGGCCAACCTCGTCACCGAGTTCCACACGCCGCAGTGGCGCGTCGAGACCCCCGACGTCGCGGACCGGCTGGTGTTCGACCTGGACCCGGGCGCACCGGCGACCGTCGTCGAGTGCTGCCGGGTCGCGCTGTGGCTGCGGGAGCGGCTCATCGCGGACGGGATCGAGGCGTACGCGAAGACGTCCGGCTCCAAGGGGCTGCATCTGCTGGCCCCGGTGGAGCCCACGCCGTCGCAGCGGACGACCGAGTACGCCAAGCGGCTCGCCGTGGAGGCGGAGCAGGCGATGCCCCGTCTGGCGCTGCACCGTATGACGCGGAGCCTGCGGCCCGGGAAGGTCTTCGTGGACTGGAGCCAGAACGCGGCCCGCAAGACGACGGCGGCGCCCTACACGCTACGGGCGCGCCCGGAGCCGACCGCGTCCGCGCCGGTCACCTGGGAGGAGGTGGCCGACTGTGGGTCGCCGGGGGCCCTCCTCCTGTGCGCCCGGGACATCGCTCCGCGCCTCCAGGCGTACGGCGATCTGCTGGCCCCGCTGCTCGATCCCGCCCGCGCCCGGCCGCTGCCCGCCTGAGCCGCTCGCCCTGCGCCTCGTCACGCCCCCCGTCCGGTCACACCCGGACCCAGGTGTGCCGGTCCCGTGCCATCGCGTGCAGGGCCTCCACGTCGGCCGGCTTGAGGACGCCGCCCAGGCG
This sequence comes from Streptomyces sp. NPDC002573, assembly GCF_042889625.1. Classification (NCBI taxonomy): domain Bacteria; kingdom Bacillati; phylum Actinomycetota; class Actinomycetes; order Kitasatosporales; family Streptomycetaceae; genus Streptomyces; species Streptomyces sp. NPDC002573. The sequence continues at coordinate 19,543 of NZ_JBIARC010000038.1, forward strand.
GGCGAGGCCGGACAGGTCGGCGTCCGCCAGCACGCGGATCTCGCGCAGCGGGGCCGTGACCTCCAGACGGGCGGGTTCCGTCACCGCCAGGACCGGATGCACCTCGGCGGTGAGGGCGTACGACGCCCGGTCCGCGTCGGCGCGCACCCGGCGCAGCAGCGGGCTGGGCTCGCCACGGCCCACCGTCACCACCGGGTCGGCCACGAGGACGCGCTGTCTGCGGGCGTGCAGCGCGTGGACGACGAAGAGGCCGCCGGGGCCGATCACCAGGTGGTGGACGCGGTCCCCGCCGGGCAGTGGCACCGAGTGCAGGGTGCGCCAGCCCGCGCCCTCCAGTTCGTCCAGTGCCTCCCCCACCGCCTGCTCGGCGGCGAGCGCCCGCCGCCGGGGGTCGGCGCGCAGCCGGTGCGCGGGCCCCGGGTCGCGGTCCAGGGCGATCAGCAGGGCCTCGCCGGGCCGGTTCGGTGCCAGGTCGTCGTCCGGATGGAGGGAGAGCCGCGCCAGCTCGGCGGGGGTGGGGACGGGCGGCGGCCCCACGGTGACCGGGCCGGTCAGATACGGTCGCAGCACGTCCAGGACGTCCTGCCGCCGGTCGTCGCCGAGCACGTTGACACGGCCCGTCTCGCGGTCGTACCAGGCCAGGTTCCTGCCGTGAGCGTCGCACACGTACAGGCGTTCCAGGCCGTGTCGCCAGGTCGGTATGACGCGCAGTCCGTCCATGCACCATCACCCCATGACCATGGGAACAGGCGGGGTGCTCCAGGGGCAAGAACCCGGTTACCTTTGTGAGCAGTTGGGGACTCGGTGGGAGGCGCCGTTGCGGACCCGCAGAATGCAACCCGAGGTTCCCGCGCCGGACGTCCCGTGGAGCGAGATCGTGCCTGGCCTGTGGATGGGCGGGCACGAGTTCGCGGGACGTTCCGGGCAGCGGGAATTCGCCGTCGTGAGCGACGAGTTCGATCTCGTGCTGACTCTGCTGCGGCTGCCGGGATACGGGCCGGACGCGGGGGTCGAACACCATGTGTGGCCCATTCCGGACGGGCCGCTGGACGGGACGCAGCTCGCGGGTGTGATGCGGCTCGCGCAGACGGCCGACGACGCGCTGGAGGACGGCCGGAGGGTTCTCGTCCGCTGTTACCACGGGTACAACCGTTCGGGGCTGGTCGTCGCCCAGGCGCTGATCCGGGCCGGTCACAGCGCCGAGGAGGCGATCCGGATGATCCGCGCCCGCCGTGGCCCCTGGGCGCTGCACAACGAGCTGTTCGTGGAGTACCTGCGGGCCGGTCTGGACACGGCCCGGCTGCTGGAGGAACTCGCGGAGTGACGGACCTGTCCGGCACGCGGCGGACCACGGTCGAGGGCCGGCGTTGGCGCGACGTGTACCGGAACGGCCCGATTGACCCCCTATAACGGGACATGTCACTCGCACGCTTGCTACGTTCCGCACATGATCGAGCCCGGAACGCGAGGAGCGGAGACGGCGCAGAAGGCCCAGCCGGTGACGGAGGCCCTCGCTCCCGTCGCGCTGCGTCCGCCCCGGCGCCGTGGCATCGAGTGCGCCCTCATCGTCCTCGCCGTCCTGCTCTCCGTGTACGGCTACTGCGCCGTCGGGCTCGCCGACCACGGCAGCGTGCCGCCCGGAACCGTGCGCTACGGCGCCGGGCTCGGGCTGCTCGCGCTGCTCGCGCACGGCGCGGTGCGGCTGCGGGCCCCGTACGCCGATCCGCTGCTGCTGCCGATCGCCGTCCTGCTCAACGGCATGGGCCTGGTGCTGATCTACCGCCTCGATCTGGCGACCCCCGGCGACCGGGCCGCCCCCACCCAGCTGTACTGGTCGACGGTGGGCGTGGCCCTGTTCATCACCGTGGTCCTGCTGCTCCCCCACCATCGGGTGCTCCAGCGCTACGCCTATGTCTGGGTGGTCGCCGCGCTGCTGCTACTCATCCTGCCGATCTTCTTCCCGGCGGTGAACGGCGCCCGGATCTGGCTCAGGATCGCCGGGTTCTCGATCCAGCCCGGGGAGTTCGCGAAGGTACTGCTGGCGGTGTTCTTCGCGGGGTATCTGGCCACCAACCGGCATGCGCTGGTGTCGACGGCCAGCCGTGCGGGACGGCTGCGGCTGCCCGCGGGGCGGGTGCTCGGCCCGGTCGTGGCGGTCTGGCTGCTGAGTGTCGGCGTGCTGGTCCTGGAGCGCGACCTCGGGACCTCGCTGCTGTTCTTCGGCCTGTTCGTGGTGCTGCTGTACGTCGCCACGGGCCGTACCGGCTGGATCGCCGTGGGTCTGGTGCTCGCCGTCCTCGGGGCACTCGCGGTCGGCCGGCTGGAGCCGCATGTGCACAGCAGGGTCGCGGACTGGCTGCATCCCTTCGCCTCGATCGAGGCCGGGCAGGGCGCGGGCCAGCTCGCGCAGTCGCTGTTCGCGTTCGCGGCCGGAGGGGCCCTCGGCACCGGGCTCGGGCTGGGGCACTCGGTGCTCATCGGTTTCGCCGTCAAGTCGGACTTCATCCTGGCCACGGCGGGCGAGGAGCTGGGGCTCGCGGGTCTGTCCGCACTCTTCCTGGTCTACGCGCTGCTCGTGGAGCGCGGCTATCGGGCGGGCCTCGCGCTGCGCGACCCGTTCGGGCGGCTGCTCGCCATCGGGCTCGCGTCGATCGTCGCGCTCCAGGTGTTCGTGATCGCGGGCGGGGTGACGGGGCTGATCCCGCTCACCGGCATGGCGATGCCCTTCCTGGCCCAGGGCGGCTCCTCGGTCGTGACGAACTGGATCATCGTGGCGCTCCTGATCCGGATCAGCGACTCGGCACGCCGCCAGCCCGACGGGACGGCGATGCCATGAGCCTCCCCCCGGATCTCGACGTCACCCGGCGCTGGGAGATCCCCACCATCCGCCGGGCGGCGGCCCTGTGCGCGGTGCTGCTGCTGGCGCTGCTGGTGAACGCGACCCGGGTGCAGATCTTCGAGTCCGAGCCGTACGGCGACAACCCCGCCAACCACCGGCAGGCGATCGACCGCTACGGCCGGCCGCGCGGCGACATCCTGGTCGACGGGCGGTCGGTGACCGGCTCCCGGGACACCGGCGGGATCTTCCGCTACGAGCGCACCTACACGGACGGCCCGCTGTACGCGCCGGTCACCGGCTTCGCCTCGCAGCGGTACGGGACGACGCTGCTGGAGAACACGCAGGACCCGGTGCTGACGGGCACCGATCCGACGCTCTCGCTGTTCCCCCTGTGGAACGACCTGGTGCACAAGCACCCGCCGGGCGGCCAGGTCGTCACCACCCTCAACGGGGCGGCGCAGCGGGCCGCCTACCGGTACCTGGCCGGGCGCACGGGCGCGGTGGCCGCGATCGAGCCGTCCACCGGGCGCATCCTGGCGCTGGTCTCGGCGCCGTCGTACGACCCCGGGCAGCTGTCGGGGGGCTCGGCGTCCACCGCCCGCGCCTGGGCGCGGCTGACCGGGGACTCGGCGCAGCCCATGCTGAACCGGGCGATCCGGCAGACGTACCCGCCGGGCTCCACCTTCAAGGTGGTGACGGCCGCGGCGGCGCTGGACTCGGGGCTGGTGTGGAACCCCGACGATCCGACGCCGTCCCCGGATCCCTACCTCCTGCCGGGCACGACGACCCGGCTGACCAATGAGACGGACGGCTGCACGAACGCGTCCCTGCGCTATGCCTTCGCGTGGTCGTGCAACACGGTGTTCGCGAAGCTGGGCGTGGCGGTGGGGCTGCGGACGATGGCGGCGACCGCGGAGGGCTTCGGCTTCAACGACCCCGGGCTGCGGGTGCCGTTCGCGGTGGCGCCGAGTACGTTCGACCGGAAGCTGGACCAGGCGCAGCTGGCGATGTCCTCGATCGGGCAGTTCGACACGAGGGCCACGCCGCTGCAGATGGCGATGGTCGCGGCGGCGGTGGCGGGCGGGGGTTCGGTGCAGGCGCCGTACCTCGTGGAGAGGACGACGACGAGCGCCGGCGCGACGGTCAGCATGACCGGCCCGCGCACCCGGTACCGGGCGATGAGCCCGATGACGGCGGCGCTGCTGCGGCAGATGATGACGGACGTGGTGCTGGGGGGCACGGGCCGCAACGCGGCGATCCCCGGCGCCGTGGTGGGCGGCAAGACGGGCACGGCCCAGCACGGGGTCGGCAACTCCGGCATGCCCTACGCCTGGTTCATCTCCTGGGCGCAGCCGGACGGGGCACCGGAACCGGCGGTGGCGGTCGCGGTGGTGGTGGAGGACGCGGCGGCCGAGCGCGGGGAGATCAGCGGCGGCGGGGACGCGGCGCCGATCGCGAGGGCCGTGATGCAGGCGGTACTGGGCTCCCGGCCGGGATACGGGCCGAACTCACGCCCGGGGTCCGGGGCGGACCCGCGCACACCGCACGGGAGCAACTCTCTCTCCCCCACGGCCCGTTGAGCAGGCGTCGACCGGGCCCGCATGGCGAGACGGGGCTGCCGCGCACCGGGCACGGCGACCTACCGTTCGGTCCATGACCCACACCGACCGCCCCGCAGCCGCCCATGAACTCGCCCAGGTCAACATCGCCCGCCTCCTGGCCCCGCTGGACTCACCGCAGCTCAAGGACTTCGTGGACGCCCTGGACCCCGTGAACGCGGTGGCCGACGCCTCGGCCGGTTTCGTCTGGCGCCTGCAGAGCGAGGCGGGCAACGCCACGGACATCCCGGTCCTCGGCGACGAGTGGCTCATCGTCAACATGTCGACCTGGCGGGACACCGACGCCCTGACGGCGTTCATGTACCAGGGGCAGCACCGGGAGCTGCTGGGGCGGCGGCGGGAGTGGTTTGCGCGGATCAAGGAGGCCGTCACCACACTGTGGTGGGTTCCGGCCGGACATCGTCCGACCGTGCCGGAGGCCGAGGAGCGCCTGCTGCATCTGCGCGCCCACGGGCCGACGCCGTACGCCTTCACCCTGCGCACCTCGTTCCCGCCCGGGAAGGCGGCGCCGGCGGCCGGCCTGCCCGGTGGGGTCGTCCACGAGGATCCGGGCAGCCCGGTGTGAGCGTCAGCGGACGCGCTCGCCGGGGAGCGGCTCCCTGCGCCGCAGCCACTCCGGTGGTACGCCGTCGAGTCCCGTGGCGGCGGCCACGATGCCGCCCGTGATGGCGCAGGTGGTGTCGACGTCGCCGAAGCCCTCGGCCGTGGCCCACAGGGCGGCCGTGAGGTCGTCCGGATGCCGGGCCGCGGTCCACACGGCGAACGGGACGGTGTCGTCGGCCCTGATCCGCTGTCCGTTGCCGAGGATGTCGGAGGCCTTCCACGGCTCGGTGGCGAAGGGGAGCTCCGCCGCGCGGACGAGACCGTCGCGCACCGCGCTCGGCGGGGTCAGCGAGACCACCGTGTCGATGTCCGGCCGGCCCTGCGCGCTGAGCGCGGCCGCGACCGCCACGGCGACCGCGCCCGCGACGCCCTCGGGGTGGGCGTGGGTGACCTCGGCGGACAGGGCCGCCTGCTCGACGACCCGGGGCAGGTCGGCATGGAACCATGCGCCGAGGGGCGCCACCCGCATGGCCGCCCCGTTGCCGAGGCTGCCCTCGCCGTCGAACAGCTCCCGCGACAACTCCCGCCAGCGCTCGGCCTCGTCGAGCAGCCGGGGCAGCAACTCGTGCATCCCGCGGCCGTATCCGCGGGCCGGGTCGGCGTCGTAGCCCAGCGCGAAGGCCTGGGCGAGGGCCTCCTGGCGGATCTCCCCGTGCTCGTCCAGCACCCGGAGCACGGCGAGGGCCATCGCCGTGTCGTCGGTCCAGTGCCACTCGGGCTCCTCGGGCGTGCGCCGGGCGCGTATCTCCGCCAGCGCCTGCGCGGGGGCACGGAGGAGCGGGAACCAGCGCTCTCCGAAGGCGTCGCCGAGGGCGAGGCCCGCCAGGCTGCGGCGGGCGGCGGCGCTGTCCGCCGTGGGGACCCGGTCTCGAACCTCCACCGTTCAAGCCTCCGTTCACCGGTCACGAGGGAGATGCCCCGGCCGGTCGCGGCGACCGGCATCTCGTCGACCCGCTGATTCTCCTTCGCCGTACGGCGTTCCGCGCCCGGATTTCGGCCGTCCTGCGGTCCTGAGTTCGGCGCCTCCTGGTAGACGCGGCGTCAACAAGTGGCGCCCAGGGGATTGACGCCCTTGCTGACACGCAGTCTCATAAGGCGTGACCGCCGGTAACAGCGGCCCGTACGACGACGTGGTGGGGAACAGCGATGACGACCGTGACCGAAGCCGACGTACTGCGCGACGCGCTCGGCCTGATCAAGGACCGGGAACAGGTGGCCGAGCGGCTGCTCGCCTCCTCCGCCAGGCACTCCTTCGACCCGGACAGCGAACTGGACTGGGATGCGCCCTTCGAGGACGGCAAGTGGTTCTGGCCGCCGGAGCTGGTGTCGCTGTACGGCACCCCGCTGTGGAAGCGCATGGGCGAGGAACAGCGGATCCTGCTCTCCCAGCACGAGGCCGCCTCGCTCGCCTCGCTCGGCATCTGGTTCGAGATCATCCTGATGCAGCTGCTGGTGCGGCACATCTACGACAAGGCGGCCACCAGCGCGCATGTGCGCTACGCGCTGACCGAGATCGAGGACGAGTGCCGGCACTCCAAGATGTTCGCCCGGCTGATCACACACGGCGGCACGCCCTGGTACCCGGTCAGCCGGGTCCACCAGAGCCTGGGCCGCGTCTTCAAGACGATCTCGACGACCCCCGGGTCCTTCACGGCCACGCTCCTCGGCGAGGAGGTGCTGGACTGGATGCAGCGGCTGACCTTCCCCGACGAGCGGGTGCAGCCGCTGATCCGCGGCGTCACGCGCATCCATGTCGTGGAGGAGGCCCGGCACGTCCGTTACGCGCGCGAGGAGCTGCGCCGCCAGATGCTGACCGCCCCGCGCTGGTCGCAGGAGTTCACCCGGATCACCTCGGGCGAGTTCGCACGGGTGTTTTCGGTCGCCTTCGTGAACCCCGAGGTGTACGCGAACGTGGGTCTGGACAAGCGGGAGGCCGTGGCCCAGGTGCGGGCCAGCGGCCACCGCCGGGAGGTCATGCAGACGGGCGCGCAGCGCCTGACCGGCTTCCTCGACGACATCGGGGTGCTGCGGGGAGTCGGCCGGCGACTGTGGAAGGCCTCGGGGCTGCTGGCTTGAGCACGGCGCGCGGGCGGGCGACAACCGGACGCCCGCTTCTCCGGGCGACCGCCCCTTCCCGCAGCGTCCCGATTACGCTGCGGAACATGACCTCCGAGACCCCGGCCCGCGCGTACCGCAGGCTCAGCGTCGAAGAGCGCAGGACCCAGCTCCTCGACGCCGCGCTGTCCCTGTTCGCGCACCGCGCGCCCGAGGAGGTCTCGCTGGACGACGTGGCGGAGGCGGCCGGGGTTTCCCGTCCGCTGGTGTACCGCTACTTCCCGGGCGGCAAGCAGCAGCTCTACGAGGCCGCGCTGCGCTCCGCGGCCGAGGAGCTCCAGCAGTGCTTCGCCGAGCCTCCCAAGGGCCCGCTCACTCGGCGTCTGGGCCATGCCCTGGACCGTTACCTGGCCTTCGTCGGCCGGCACGACGCCGGGTTCAGCGCCCTGCTCCAGGGCGGCAGCGTCGTCGAGACGTCCCGCACCACCGCCATCGTGGACGGGGTGCGACGGTCCGCCGTCGAGCACATCCTCAGCCACATCGGCGCCGAGGAGCCGGGACCGCGGCTGCGGATGACCGTGCGGATGTGGATCACCACCGTCGAGGCCGCCTCGCTGATCTGGCTCGACGAGGACAAGCAGCCGCCGGCCGAGGAGCTGAGGGACTGGCTCGTGGAGCAGTTCGTGGTGTGTCTGCTGTTGACGGCGGGGCGCGACGCGCAGACCGCCGCCGTGGTCCGTGCCGCGCTGGCCCTGGAGAGCGCCGAGGGGCCGGTCGGCGCCCTGGTCCGCCGCGTCGTGCCGGTGCTCGGTGACGCGGGGCACCTGCTCCGGCCCGGTGCCGCGTGACCCGGTCCGCTGCCCGGCGGAGGACACTGGTGCCGTGAAGAGCCAAGACACCCCGTTCGTGGGCGGCCCCCTGGACGGGCGCGTCCTTCCGGTCCTGCTCGGCCTGACCGGCCATCCGCCGAAGACGTACCGCGTCCCGGTCCCGGACGCCGACGGCGGACCGCCCACCGTCCTCGTCTACCGCCGCGTCCCGGCCGGGCCTCCCGGCAGATTCGGACTCCACCCCGGTTGGAAGTACACCTACGACCCCGAGGGGGACCTCGGCGGACGTCAGCGGTGGCCGTGGCCGAAGCCGCGCACGAAAACGGGCGGCACGCCGCACGGCGACGGACCGGACACCACCACCGGGTGACCTCACTGCGCCGACCGGACCACCGGGCGCGCGCCCGGCCGGTGCGCGTCCCATGCTGCCGGTGCGAGGGGGAAGCACACCCGCACCGGAGGTGATCACATGGCGCAGCGGGTGCTCCGCCTGATGTGCGCGGCGGCGGTGACGGCCTCGGTCCTGCTCGCCCCCACGCCCGCGCTGGGGGCTCCGGACCCGTCCCCCGACTCCGGCCGGGCTCCGGACGCGGACCGTACGCTCTCCGATCTGCTGAGGGACCTCCGGGGGACCTATCGGCGAGCCGAACAGGCGACCGAGACCTACAACGTCACCGCCGAGCAGCTGAAGAAGCGGGAGGCCGAGGCCGCACGGCTGGACGGACAGCTCACCCGGGCCCGGCTCGCCCTGGAGGACAGCCGCCGCGCGGCCGGACTGCTGGCCCGGCAGCAGTACCGCAACAGCATGGAGATCTCCTCGTACGTACGCCTGCTGATGGCCCGGAACCCGCAGCTCGCCCTGGACCAGGGCCATGTGATCGCGCAGTTGGCCCAGCAGCGGGCGGAGCAGGTGCGCGACATGACCGACGCCGAGAACCGCGCGGCCGAACGGGCCCGCGCGGCCCACAAGGCCCTCGACGCCCAGCGCGCCCTGACCGACCGGCAGCGGAAGGAACGCGACGCCGTCGAGCGCCGGCTGAGCGACATCGAGAACCGCCTCGCCTCCCTGAGCCCCGACCAGCTCGCCGCCCTCACCGACTACGAGCGCGCCATGGCCGAGACGGCCCGGCAGCGACTCCTGACGCACGAGACGGCCCCGGCGGCGCTGCCGGGGCCGTCCGGGGACGGTCGGTGACGGCCGACGGTCGCAGGCCGGTCAGAGCCCGGCGACCGAGGCCAGGTACTTCTCCGTCAGCTCCGGGTCGTAGAAGAAGTCCTCGAAGTCGGCTGGGTCGTTGAAGCCGTTGGCGAAGCGATCGGCCACCGGGGGGAGGGAGCCCGCCGCGCCGATCAGGTTCAGGACGTGCTCCGGCGGCACGCCGAGCATGGCGTTCGTCCACTTGGTGACGTACTGGGCCACGTCCCAGTAGCGGTCGAAGGTCGCCTGCATCCAGGCCTCGTCGAACTCCTTGTCGCCGTGCTCGAGGATCGAGGCGAGGTAGCTCGCGGCGCACTTGGACGCCGAGTTGGAGCCCTGGCCGGTGATCGGGTCGTTCGCGACGACCACGTCCGCCACGCCCAGGACCAGCCCGCCGCCGGGGAGGCGGCCGATCGGGTTGCGGACGGTGGGCGCGTAGCGGCCCGCGAGGGTGCCGTTCGCGTCGGTCAGCTCGACCTTGGTGGCCCGCGCGTACTCCCAGGGGGTGAAGCGCTCCATGAGCTCCAGGGTCAGGGCGAGGTGCTCGGAGGGGTCCTTGACGCCCTTGAAGACGTCGAGCGGGCCGCCGGGGATGCCCTCCCAGAACAGGATGTCGGCGCGGCCGGAGGTGGTCAGGGTCGGCATGACGAACAGTTCGCCGACGCCCGGCACCAGGTTGCAGCGCACCGCGTCGTAGTCCGGGTGCTCCGGGCGGGGGCCCATACCGTGGACGTAGGCGACCGCGAGGGCGCGCTGCGGCTCGCTGTACGGGGAGCGCGAGGCGTCGCGGCCGAACATCGAGACCAGTTCGCCCTTGCCCGCCGACACCAGCACCAGGTCGTAGGCGCGGGAGAAGTAGTCGAGGTCGGAGACCGCCGCGCCGTGGATGACGAGCTGGCCGCCGCGCTGCGCGAACGTCTCCATCCAGCCGGCCATCTTCACGCGCTGGTCCACCGACTGCGCGTAGCCGTCGAGCCTGCCCACCCAGTCGATGACCCGCTGCGACTCCGGACCCGCCACGGAGACACCGAGCCCCTGGATCTTCGGGGCCTGGGACTCCCAGAAGTTCAGCTGCAGATCGCGCTCGTGCTGAAGCGCCGTGTGGAACATGCACTGCGTCGACATGACCCGGCCGGTGCGGATCTCGTCCGCGGTCCGGTTGGACATCAGGGTGACCTCGTACCCGTGCGACTGGAGGCCGAGGGCGAGCTGGAGTCCGGACTGGCCGGCTCCGACGACGAGTATCTTCCGCATGCGAGTGGTGCTCCTATCAGGACGAGGGGGAGTCGTATGGATCAGCGCGCACCGCGTAGACCCATAAGACGCTCCCTCACTCGGGGGTGACGTCCAGCGCGTGGCCGACCAGGGCCAGGAGGGTCTCGATCACCGAGATCCGGCGCCGCGCGTCCATGATCATGACGGGTATGTGTGCGGAGATCGTGAGGGCGTCGCGCACGTCCTCGGGCTCGAACCGCTCGCTGTCGTCGAAGTGGTTGACCGCGACCACATAGGGCAGGCCGCTGCTCTCGAAGTAGTCGAGCACCGGGAAGCAGTCCGCGAGCCGACGCGTGTCGGCCAGCACCACCGCGCCTATCGCGCCGCGCACCAGGTCGTCCCACATGAACCAGAACCGCTGCTGTCCCGGTGTGCCGAAGAGGTAGAGCACCAGGTCGTCGTCGAGGGTGATACGGCCGAAGTCCATCGCCACCGTGGTGGTGAGCTTCTCCGGCGTCTCGGTGAGGTCGTCGGTCTCCTGGCTGGCCTCGGTCATCAGCGCCTCCGTCTGGAGGGGCGTGATCTCCGAGACGGCGGTCACCAGGGTGGTCTTGCCGACGCCGAAGCCGCCCGCCACCACGATCTTCGTGGCGATCGGGGCGCGCGTGCGGTCCGTCTGCCAGGCCTGGAGGTGCTCCTGCTCGTCGTGGTCGACGGAGAGCGGTGAGACGCCCGGGGAGGCGTCAGAGACGACGGAGTCCACTCAGCACCCTTTCCAGCAGAGCGCGGTCAGGCTGTCCGGGGCCGTGACCGGTTCCGTACACACGGATCTTTCCCTGGTCCGCGAGGTCGCTGAGGAGCACGCGGACCACCCCGAGCGGCATCTTCAGCAGAGCCGCGATCTCGGCCACCGTGCGCATACGGCGGCAGAGTTCGACGATGGCCCGCATCTCGGGCATCACTCGGGTGGCCAGTGAACCATTGGTCAGTTCACGGCGTTCTTCGGGGGCCTCCAGAGCCGCCACGAAGGTCTCGACCAGCAGCACATGGCCGAAGCGGGTACGGCCGCCGGTGAGCGAATAGGGGCGTACGCGGGCGGGTTTGCGGTCGCCGCCGCGCACAGGAAGCTTCTTCGGTGCACTGCTCATCGGGCGCTCCCCGTCGACTGGGCCTCTAGGGACTTGCGCAGTTCGCTGCGGAGTTCCGGCGTCAGGACGTGTCCGGCGCGGCCGACGAAGAGCGCCATGTGGTACGCCACCACGCTCATGTCGCAGTCCGCGGAGCCGTGCACGCCGAGCAGCGAGCCGTCGCTGATGGACATCACGAAGAGGCTGCCCTCGTCCATGGCGACCATGGTGTGCCGGACCCCGCCGAAGTCCATCAGCTTCGCGGCGCCGATGGTGAGGCTGCCGATGCCGGAGACGACGGTGGCCAGGTCGGCCGACGACCCTCTGGGGCCGCCCGGTTTGTCCGCGTGGCCGGCGCGGGCCTGTGCGTTGCGGCCGGGGTCGGATGAGAGGAGCAGCAGGCCGTCGGAGGAGACCACCGCGACCGACAGCAGTCCCGGCACCTCCTCGACGAGGTTCGTCAGCAGCCAGTGCAGGTTGCGGGCCTCACTGCTCAGTCCGAAGGTACTGGGCGCGGTCAACTGCTTGCCTCCTCGACTGTGCCCCCCGATGGATCAACGTCCGGTGCGGTCCCGGGTGTTGCGTTCTGAGGTGGTGCTGCGGGGCGCTGCGCGGGCGCCCTGTTCTCCCCGGTCCTCTCGGTGATCTCCGCCTCGACGTGCTGGTAGCCACGCGCGGCGCCGCGGTGGAAACCGCCGAGCCTGCGGCGCAGCGCATCGGCGTCCACCCCGCCGGCGCGCGGACGGGGCGCGGGGGCGGGCGCGGAGATCTTCGGGGTGCGCTTGGGCAGGCCCTTGTCGGTGAGCCGGGGGGCCTCGGGGTCCGCGGGGTCCTGGGGGGCGGGGGCCGCCGCGGACTCTCCCTCGTCGACGGTGCGTTCGTGGGCGTCGGGGCCTATGGCGTACGGGTCCGCGGCGGGCCCCCCGGTGGCACCTGCGTCGGGCGCGGGCTGCTCCGCCCGGGGCGACGGAAGCAGCAGCTCCATCGTGGTCTCGACGAGGGGCTCCGGGGGCAGGTCCGCGAACTCCTGAGCCGGGACGGCGGGCCCCCGCACGGGCAGGTCGTTCCGTGCGGCTTCCGCGTTCCGTACGGCTTCTTCGCCGCGTGCGGCCTCTTCGCTGCGTACGGCTTCTTCGTTCCGTACGGCCTCTTCGTCCCGTACGAAGCCTTCGCCGGGTACGGCCTCTTCGTCCCCCACGGCCTGCACGGCCTGCACGGCCTGTTCCGCCGCCGTGATCAGCGGGTCCTCGTCACCGCGCGGCTCCTGGACGGTGATCCGGGTGCGGCCGGTGAGGACGTTGGAGTTGGCCTCCGCGTCGGCGCCGGGCAGGGAGACGGCGGCCGCGCCGCCCGGCACCGGGCCCGTGCCCGCCGTGGGTACGGCCGCCGCCGGGGCCGCGGCGAGCAGGGTCTTCGGCAGGACGACGACCGCCGCCACACCGCCCTGCTTCTGCTCGCGCAGCTGGACGCGGACGCCGTGCCGGTGGGCGAGGCGGGCCACCACGTACAGGCCGAGCCCGAGGCCCTCGCCGCCCTCCTGGTCGTACGGCTCGGTCGGGTCAAAGTCGGCGAGCCGGGCGTTGAGCCGGCTCATCCGCTCGCCGGTCATGCCGATGCCCTCGTCCTGGACGGAGAGCATCACCTCGCCGCTCTCCAGCAGCCAGCCGGAGATCTCCACGGTGACGTCCGGCGGCGAGAAGGAGGCGGCGTTCTCCAGCAGTTCGGCCACCAGGTGCGAGAGGTCGTCAGCGACGAAGCCCGCGACATGCGCGTGCGGCGGCAGCGCGGCGATCCGGACGCGCTCGTACCGCTCGATCTCGCTGACCGCGGCCCGCACCACGTCCACCAGCGGCACCGGTCCGGCGTGCTGCTGGACGTGCTCGGCGCCGGCGAGGACCAGGAGGTTCTCGCTGTGGCGGCGCATCACCGTGGCGAAGTGGTCGAGCCGGAAGAGGGTGGCGAGCCGCTCGGGGTCCTGCTCGCGCTCCTCCAGGCCCTCGATGACGGCCAGCTGCCGCTCGACCAGGCCGAGGGTGCGCAGCGCGAGGTTGACGAAGGTGGAGTTGATGCTGTGCCGGACCTGCTCCAGGTGGCCCGAGGCCTCGTCGAGCTGGGCGCGCAGCGCGGCGCGCTCGTCGGCCATGGTCTGGCGCTGGCCGACCAGGTGCTTGCGGTCGGTCTCCAGGGTCCCGAGGCGCTCCTGGAGGGCGACGGCGTGCGCATGCAGGGCGTTGACGGAACGGACGACCTGGGCGAACTCGTCGTTGCGTCCGGTGAACTTCACCGGCTCCTGGCCGGCCGGCCCGGCGGCCAGCCGGGCCGAGCCGAGGCGCAGCACGGCCAGCGGGCGGGTGAGGCTGCGGGCCATGGCCATGGCGACGCCCACGGCGACGAGCATCAGCGCGCCGAGGACGGCGATCCGGATCTCCAGCGCGGTGACGTCGTCGTCGCGCAGCTGCGCCAGGTCCTTGCTCCGGCTCTCGTAGAGCGAGGACTCGACGCCGCGCATCAGGTCGACGCGGGCGGACAGGGCCGCGTCGACCCTCTTGGTGCTCAGGGCGAGGTCGCTGTCGGAGAGCGTGGGCTGGTCGGTGAGGGCGGCCAGGTACTTCTCGGCGGAGGTGACCTCCGGGCCGGTGACCGTGGAGTCGTAGGAGGACTTGGCCGTCTGCGTCGCGTTGTCCTGGAAGTCGGCGACGGCGGCGTCGGAGCGTACGGCGGCCTGCTGGGCGGCGGCGGTGAGCGCGTCGCGCTGCTTGGTGTCGGCGGTCGAGGAGCCGCTGACGGTGGTCGGCAGACCGGTGATCGGACTGATGATCGTCCGGGTGGAGTGCGGGACGTTCAGGGCCGCGAGGAGCAGTCCGCGGGCGGCGGCGGACTGCTGCACGGCGGTGTCCAGCTCGGCGAGCGCGTAGGCGCCGGAGCCCGCGCGGGGCGGGATCTTGCCGGCCAGCTGGTCGGCGAGGGCGTGCAGCTCGGTGATCACGGCGGAGTACGCCCGGTGCACGTCGAGAGCGCCGCTCTTGCCGACGAGCGCCGCTCGCCGTACGGAGCCGACGTCGTCGAGGTCCTTGCCCAGCGGGGCGGGGAGGTCCTGGTCGGCACGCAGGTCCTGGATCTCCCGGTCGACGCGGGCGCTCTGCTGCTCGGCCGGCGTCTGCGACTTGGGGCGCCCCGCGGCCACATACGTGGTGACCGCGTCACGCTCGTCCGCCAGCGCGTGGGCGAGGGTGAGGGCGTCCTGGGTCTGCTGGGCGAGCGTCACGAGGTTCTGGGAGTCGTTCAGCTGCCCGGAGGCGGCGATGACGCTCGGCGCCCCGGCGCCCGCGATCGCGGCGGCGACCACGGCCACCGCGACGATCAGCCGATTGCGCACGTGGGCGGTACGGCCGCTGCCCGTGGACTCGGACGAGACACCCCGTTCGGTGGCCGTCTGCTTGCCTGTGCGCCGAGGCCGCGTCTTCTGCACCGGTGCTCGCATTCCTGACTCGTGTACCCATGGCCGGGTGACGGTCCGTCATCGGGGACGTCGACCCGGTACGACGGCTTCCGACCCTCCCAGTGGCGATGCACAGAGGTCTCGCTTCGCCTGACCCGCCACCCGAAGGAGTGAACATCGCCGGGGAGTTGGCGGGCAAGTTCCTGTGGCCCGTGCGAGTGGCCCGTACAGCGGGCCGGTTGGACGTCGGCGGCACGCTTTGGCAGTATTCGCCACCACGCTTCGCCGGAGTCGATCATTCCATGCCAAACCAGGCGGCTGACCTGGTCGGTCGCACCGATTCCACGGTCGTTGCCAGCCTTTCGTGGACCTTGTGAAGGGCTGGTGCAGACTGGCCGGATGCGTATGGAACTGATTTCCGAGCCCGGCGACGCGGCCCGTCCCGACGAGGACTTCGCCGCACTCTCCGTTCCGGCTTCAGGACAGGGCGGAGCGCTGGTCGTACTGGACGGGGTGACTCCGCCGGTGGGCGACGACGGGTGTCTCCATTCGGTCCACTGGTTCTGCGCACGGCTCGGCGGGGCGCTGACCGAACTGTCCGTTTCCCGCCGGGATCTGACCCTGACGGAGGTCCTGGCGCAGGCCCTGAGCCGTACCGCCGAGGCTCACGAGGCCACCTGTGACCTTTCTCACCCGCGCACGCCGCAGGCGACCGTGGTCCTCGCGCGCTGGTCCGAGGCCGCGGTGGAGTACCTGGTGCTCTCGGACTCGGTGCTGCTGGCCGAGGCCCCCGACGGCACGGTCACGGCCCTGCTGGACGAGCGGCTCGCCCGCGTCCCGCGCGCCTCGCTGGCCTCGGACGCCATCGCGGACGCCACGGTCCGCAACAAGGAGGGCGGCTTCTTCACGGCGGCCGCCGACCCCTCGGTCGCGGCCCGGGCGGTGACGGGCGAGCTTGCGCGCACGGCGGTGCGCACCCTCGTGGCCCTCACGGACGGCGCGACCCGCTGGACGGAGAAGTTCCGCCAGGGCGACTGGACGGACCTGTTCACGCTGGTGCGCAAGGAGGGGGCGGCGGCGCTCGTGGAGCGCGTACGGGCCCTGGAGGACGCCGACCGGGAGCGGCGGGAGCACCTGGGCCGCAGCAAGACGCACGACGACGCGACGGTGGTGTACGTGGGCCTGTGAAGCAGCCCGCGGCCGTCGTCTACTTCTCCATGCCCCGGTTCAACTGGTTCAGCAGCCGGGCCAGTTCGGCCACCTCGCGCTGGTCCCAGTGGGCGAGCTGACGCACATAGCGGGCCCGGCGGGCCTCGCGGACCCGGCCGACGCGGCTGCGGCCCTCCTCGGTGAGATGGACCAGCCAGGCACGGCCGTCGGCGGGGTCGGGCTCCCGGGCGACGAGACCGAGGTCCTCCAAGGCGCGCAGCTGGCGGGACATCGTGGCCTTGCCGACACCGATGTAGGCGGCGAGGGCCGTGGCGCGCTGACGGCCGCACTCGTCGAGCCGTACGAGAAGGCCGTAGGCGGCGGTCTCCAGATCCGGGTGGACCTCGCGGGCCATCTCACCCTGGCTGGCACGGGCGCGCCGCAGGAACACGGTCAGCTCGCGCTCCAGTGACAGGAACTCCTGGTCCGCACCGCCGCCCGAGATGCCGGGTTCGACCGGCCACTCCTCGCCGTGTGAGTCCTCGCGCACGTCAGCACCCCTGCCCCGGTTGTCCGATCCTGAAGGTTTCTGCCACATCTCACCCATTGCCGCAGCTCCGCCAGTATTTCGCAGGCGTAGACCAAGGGCGGCCTCCGGCCCCCTCTCAGACACGGCGAAGGCCCGGGCCTCCCTCACGAAACCCGGGCCTCCGGTCATCCGGGGGCGTCCGTCACTCCGCCACCGGAATCTCTGGTGTCACGCCGCCACCGGAACCTCCCGCGCCGCGTCGCTGGTGGCCGGCGCGAGCGCCAGCTCCAGGACCTGACGGACGTCCGTGACGGCGTGCACGTCGAGCTTCTCCAGCACCTCGGACGGGACGTCGTCCAGGTCGGCCTCGTTACGCTTGGGGATGATGACGGTCGTCACGCCCGCCCGGTGCGCGGCGAGCAGCTTCTGCTTCACCCCGCCGATGGGCAGCACCCGGCCGGTCAGGGAGACCTCGCCCGTCATCGCCACGTCCGTACGGACCAGACGGCCCGACAGCAGCGAGGCCAGCGCGGTCGTCATCGTGATGCCCGCGCTGGGGCCGTCCTTCGGGACCGCGCCCGCCGGGAAGTGGATGTGCGCACCCCGGTCCTTCAGGTCGCCCACGGGCAGCTCCAGTTCGGCGCCGTGGGAGCGCAGGAAGCTCAGCGCGATCTGCGCGGACTCCTTCATCACGTCGCCGAGCTGACCGGTGAGGGTCAGGCCCGCCGCGCCCGTCTCCGGGTCGGCCAGCGACGCCTCCACGAAGAGCACGTCACCGCCCGCGCCGGTGACCGCGAGACCGGTCGCCACACCCGGGACCGCCGTCCGCCGCTCGGCCGGGTCCTGGGCGGACTCGGGCACGTGGTGCGGACGCCCGATCAGCTCGCGCAGGTCCTCGTCCCGGACGGTGAAGGGCAGCTCCTTCTCGCCCAGTTCGTGCTGGGCCGCGACCTTGCGGAGCAGCCGGGCGATCGACCGCTCCAGGTTTCGTACGCCCGCCTCGCGGGTGTACTCGCCGGCGAGCTTGCGCAGCGCGCTCTCGTCGATCGTGATCTCGGCCTTGTCCAGGCCCGCCCGCTCCAGCTGACGCGGGAGCAGGTGGTCACGGGCGATGACGACCTTCTCGTCCTCGGTGTAGCCGTCCAGGCGGACGATGTCCATACGGTCGGCCAGCGCCTCCGGGATGGCCTCCAGGAGGTTCGCCGTCGCGAGGAAGACCACGTCCGACAGGTCGAGTTCGACCTCCAGGTAGTGGTCCCGGAAGGTGTGGTTCTGCGCCGGGTCCAGGACCTCCAGCAGGGCGGCGGCCGGGTCGCCCCGGAAGTCCGAGCCCACCTTGTCGATCTCGTCGAGCAGGACGACCGGGTTCATCGAGCCGGCCTCCTTGACGGCGCGCACGATCCGGCCGGGCAGGGCACCCACGTACGTGCGCCGGTGACCGCGGATCTCGGCCTCGTCGCGCACACCGCCGAGGGCGACGCGGACGAACTTGCGTCCCATGGCGTGCGCCACGGACTCGCCGAGACTGGTCTTGCCCACACCGGGCGGGCCGACGAGCGCGAGCACGGCACCGCCGCGCCGCCCGCCGACGACACCGAGGCCCCGCTCGGCGCGGCGCTTGCGCACCGCCAGGTACTCGGTGATCCGTTCCTTCACGTCCTCCAGGCCCGCGTGCTCGGCGTCCAGGACGGCCTTGGCGCCCCGGATGTCGTACGCGTCCTCGGTGCGCTCGTTCCACGGCAGTTCGAGCACGGTGTCGAGCCAGGTGCGGATCCAGGAGCCCTCGGGCGACTGGTCGCTGGACCGCTCCAGCTTGTCGACCTCCTTGAGGGCGGCCTCACGGACCTTCTCGGGCAGGTCGGCGGCCTCCACCCGGGCCCGGTAGTCGTCGGACTCCTCGCCGTCCTTGGCGTCGCCGTTCAGCTCGCGCAGCTCCTTGCGAACGGCCTCCAGCTGACGGCGCAGCAGGAACTCGCGCTGCTGCCTGTCGACGCCCTCCTGGACGTCCTTGGCGATGGACTCGGCCACGTCCTGCTCGGCGAGATGGTCGCGCAGCTGCTGGGTGGCGAGCTTCAGCCGGGCGACCGGGTCGGCCGTCTCCAGCAGTTCCACCTTCTGCTCGGTGGTCAGGAAAGGTGAGTAACCGGAGTTGTCGGCGAGCGCGGAGACGTCGTCGATGGCCTGGACGCGGTCCACGACCTGCCAGGCGCCGCGCTTCTTCAGCCAGCTGGCGGCGAGCGCCTTGTACTCCTTGACGAGTTCGGTGACCTGGCCGGGCAGCGGGTCCGGCACGTCCTCGTCGATCCTTGTGCCCTCGACCCACAGCGCCGCACCCGGACCGGTGGTCCCGGCGCCGATCCGCACGCGGCTCCGGCCGCGGATCAGGGCGCCCGGGTCACCGTCGGCGAGCCGGCCGACCTGCTCGACCGTGCCGAGCACACCGGTGGTGGCGTACGTGCCGTCGATCCGGGGCACGAGCAGCACCCTGGGCTTTCCGGGCTCCGACCGGGCGGCCGCCTGAGCGGCTTCCACGGCCGCGCGCACGTCGGAGTCACTCAGGTCCAGCGGAACCACCATGCCGGGCAGCACGACTTCGCCATCGAGCGGCAGTACAGGCAGGGTGAGCGATGTGGGCATCGAAGCCATGATCTCCCCTTCGGCAGTCAACTTGAGCTATGCCGACTCAATGCGCGGCACGATCCCATTGTTCCCCCGGGCACGTTCGCTCTGAGCGATCACGCGATGGCCTGCGATTTCCGGGTGTTGGGCGGGGTGACGGGGGCCCGGCGGGTCGGTCCGGGCGCCGTGACGGACGTCGGTGCGCGTCAGTCCGACGCGCGTTCGCGGCCTGCGGGGTCGGGGGCGGAGGTGGAGGCGCCGTGGTCCGGACTGGTGACGTCCGGGCTGGTGGAGTCCGGGCTCGTGAACCCCGGAGACGTGAAGCCTCTCCCGTCCTCCTCCAGCGCCGCCCCAAGGCAGGACGCCGCGCTCCAGCAGTGCCGTCCACCAGGCCTCTTGGGCTCGTGCGACCTCCGGCGGCAGCGCGCCGACGGGTTCTGGTCCCTTGCCGGAGGGGCCGCCGCGCCGGGCGATGACCAGCAGGCCGATCACGTCGGCCACGATCACCGCCGCGGTCAGCGCACCGAAGCACCAGCCGGCGGTCACAAGGGTCTGGCGGGGGACGCGGCCGGGACCAAGAGCTTGAGGGCGTAGCCCAGGAGCAGGAAGATCACCGCGGCGGTACCGGCGAGTGCGGGAGCGAGCACCGCGGCCAGGGCAAAGGCTCCGGCGCCCTCCGTGGTCCCCCCGCCGCGGCGGCGAACCCCTCAGGGCGCGCCTCCTCACGGTCGTGGACGTAGTGGTGGTACCCGGTCGCCGCGGCGGCGGCGATCAGGGGGGTGGCGTCGAGTGCCATGACGCGCAGTTGCTCGGGGCCGAGCGTTGCCCCGCGGCGACCGGCTCCGGGCCGTACGGGGCGGAGCGCAGTGCCTCGTCGAGAACGCGCTCGTAGTCAGGGCGGTCCTCGCTCAGCAGGTGCTGCGGTGCACCGTCCGCCCTCGGCCGCGGGTACGGCTCGCGCCGTGCGGAGGTCCGGCGCGCCCGCGGGTCCGGGGGCCTTCCGCCTCCGTCCCCGGGAGCGGACGGCCCCCCGCCTCGGGCACGGCCCGGTTCGGCTCGCTCGTG
Organism: Streptomyces sp. NPDC002573; assembly: GCF_042889625.1. Classification (NCBI taxonomy): domain Bacteria; kingdom Bacillati; phylum Actinomycetota; class Actinomycetes; order Kitasatosporales; family Streptomycetaceae; genus Streptomyces; species Streptomyces sp. NPDC002573. The sequence continues at coordinate 39,830 of NZ_JBIARC010000038.1, forward strand.
GGCCCAACAGCCGGGGCCGACTGCCGGGCAAAAATCTCCGGGACCCCCGGGACCTCGCCCGTCGGCCCGCCGACCCGTACGCCCAGGACGGCGGCCAGCACACGCCGGCCGAAGGGCAGACCGCGACGCGCCGCCACCTCGGCGCGTCCGCGCCCCGGCCGGTCCACGCCCAACAGCGACGCCGCGACGCGGCGGCCGGCGGAGGAGCGTCCGGTCATGGCGCCCCCTCCTCTCCGGCGGCCGGCTCACGGTCCAGGGACTCGTCACGACCGCCCCGGTGCCGGGGCGCGGCACCCTGGCCGCCCCGGCCCCGGCCTGCCCCCTCCGCCGGATCGCCGGGCCGGCCGTTCGGTTGCGGTCGGGCGGCCTCGGGGTCCGGACGGAGTGGGCCGGGCGGCGCGCCGGGCAGCGGCTGGGGCGGCACCCGCGCCGACGCGGACGCCGGCGGCGAGCCGTCGGCCGCGGCGGCAGCGGGTCCTGGCAACGTCTCGGGATCCGCCGCGGGCGACGGCCAGGCCGGCACCACGGGCGGCGCGCCGGCGAAGTCGCCGGGGTCGGCGGGGGTGTCCTGGCCGCCACCTCCGCCGACCGCCTGGCTCACCGCCTGGACACGGGAGAGCTGGGTCAGGATCACCGGAGCCGAGGTGCCGACGACGATGGCCGCGTACGGGCCGCCGATCTGTCCCGTTCTGCCGAAGAGCACCGCCAGTCCGGCGCCGATCATGCTGTGCACAAGAGCCGCGACCACGTCGACGCCGGGGTCGAAGTAGTCCCGGACACGGGGTGTCGTGCCCTCCTCCCCGGGCGGGAGCCGCCGATGGGCACTGCGGGCCGAACGCCAGTTCACGAACTGGATGTAGAAGTCGAGGGCTCCCCGCAGCGCTCCTCCCGCCGCTCCCAGCAGGACCAGCGCCGGCACGTCCACGTCTCCCCCGGCGTCCCGGTCCGTCGGGGCTCCGGCGTGTGGAGCCCGTACAGCGAGGGGCGGAGCGTGAGAAAGACGGCCGGGCGCGGCAGTCGACACCAGGAAGTCAGCCGTGGGCGCGGGCGTCCTGACGGCCCGTCCACTGCCAGCGGCGTACCCATGGCCAGGTCCCTATGCCGATGGCCAGGGACAGCAGATGGCCCCAGTTGCTCAGGGGGTCCGTGAACTGGGCCAGATCGTCGAGCAGTATCCCGCCGAACACCGTGAGCACCGTCCACCGAGCCCACGGCGGCAGCAGTCCCGCCAGCGCGCCGAGGCTCGCCGCGACGCCGAAGCTGATGCCGTAGTCGAGGCGGTGCAGCGAACTGTCCGGCAGATGGCCGACCATGACCGCCAGGCCGACCGGGACCTCGGTGGCCAGGGTGGCGAGGACATGGCCGAGCAGAAAGACGACGGCGGTGCGCGGGCCGCCGATGCGCCGCTCCAGCGTCGGCAGCACGAGCAGGAAGAGAAGCGCGTACGACGAGGTCAGGCCGCCCGCGATCCACAGCGCGCTGGCGACCAGCACCAGCGCCGGGCTGCTCACCAGATGGGCGACGTCGGTGCTGGACTCCTGGTACAGGGTGTGCACCAGCGAGGGGTCGGCGTACTGGGCGAACAGGGACGTCACGACGAGGACGGCCGTGTATCCGAGGGTGAACGGGGTGTCCGTGAGGGTCGGCAGGAGTCCCTGGGCCCGCACACCCGGGCGCGCGGCGGGGGCGGCGGGGGCCGGGACGCGAGGCGCGGACGGGGCCACGGAAAGCGGTACGGTGCGCTGACGCGGCATGCCGTCGAGCAGGGGCGTGGCCGTCCCGGGGGCCGTGAGCATGGCGTCAGCCGCCGAGACCGTGCGTTCCAAGGCGAGGAACTCCTTCCGTTCATCCCCCACCCTTCGTGCCGCCCGAGCCGCTGTCTATGACCGACGCCACCACTGGGCGGATTCAAAGCAACTTCTCAGGTGGGTTCTGCGTCCGCGCTGCACAAACCCGAACATAAGTGCGCATCCGGGGTGACACAGGAAAACCCCTCGCCCCTGGAGCCAGTTCGTCACCACAATGTGACTCATGCCTCATCCGTACGACATCCGTCAGACCCCTGAAGTCCTGGACCGTCGCGATGGCCCGCACGGCGAGGTCGTGCTGCGCCGCCACGGTGAGCTGCTCCAGATCATCGCCAACGGCTGTTTCCTCATGGACACCTCCGACGGGCGCTCGGAGCGACTGCTCGTGGACGCCGCGCACCGGGCCCTGGGCGCATGCCCGGCGCCGAGCCTGCTGATCGGCGGACTCGGTGTCGGCTTCTCGCTCGCACACGCGGCGGCGGACCCGCACTGGGGAGGCATCACAGTCGTCGAACGTGAGCGCGCGGTCATCGACTGGCACCTCGACGGCCCCCTGGGCGCGCTGTCCGCACCCGCGCTCGCCGACCCGCGCACCCGTGTCCTGGAGGCCGACCTCGTCGCGTATCTGCGTGAGACTTCCGCCACGTACGACGCCCTGTGCCTCGACATCGACAACGGACCCGGCTGGACGGTCACGGACGACAACGACAGCCTGTACTCGGCGGCCGGACTGGCAAGCTGCGCACGGGCGTTGAACCCCGGCGGGGTACTGGCGGTATGGTCCGCCCAGCCCTCTCCGGATTTCGAAGGAACCCTCTGGAATGCCGGGTTCCGGCAGGTGCATACCGAAGAGGTCCCCGTTGCCCGGGGCGTTCCCGACGTCGTGCACCTCGCCGTCCGACCTGGATAGCCGACCGGCGGTAACTCCCCGTACCCTGCTTCCCTGACGCGGATCATTCAAGCGTCAAACGCAGTCATGGGATCACCCCACGGATTCCGGAAAGCAACCCCAGGGGCGGGCGATGGAGCAGACACACACCGCGCACAACGGCACGACGGCGACCCCGGGCGCGCAGCGACGGGTTCTGGTGGTCGAGGACGACCCAACGATCGTCGACGCCATCGCCGCCCGGCTGCGCGCTGAGGGATTCCTCGTGCAAACGGCAGGCGACGGTCCGGCGGCGGTCGACACGGCCGAGGCATGGCAGCCGGACCTGCTGATTCTCGACATCATGCTGCCGGGCTTCGACGGCCTGGAGGTCTGCCGCCGGGTGCAGGCGCAGCGCCCGGTACCGGTGCTGATGCTCACCGCGCGCGACGACGAGACGGACATGCTGGTCGGGCTCGGCGTCGGCGCCGACGACTACATGACCAAGCCGTTCTCGATGCGTGAGCTGGCGGCACGGGTGCATGTGCTGCTGCGGCGGATGGAGCGGGCCGCCCTGGCCGCGGCCACACCCCGCAGCGGCATCCTGCGCCTCGGCGAACTGGAGATCGACCACGCCCAGCGGCGGGTCCGGGTGCGCAGTGAGGACGTCCACCTCACACCCACCGAGTTCGATCTGCTCGTGTGCCTGGCCAACACACCGCGCGCGGTGCTCTCCCGGGAGCAGCTGCTCGCGGAGGTGTGGGACTGGGCGGATGCCTCCGGCACCCGCACCGTGGACAGCCACATCAAGGCCCTGCGGCGGAAGATCGGCGCGGAGCGCATCCGCACCGTGCACGGGGTGGGCTACGCCCTGGAGACCCCGACGCCATGACCGACGGGCCGGACGCGCGGAGGAGCCCCGGGGAGCCCTGGGGCGGCGTACGCCCGTTCTCGATCAAGACCAAGCTGGGCGCGCTGGTCGTCATCTCGGTGCTGATCACCACGGGGCTGCTGCTCATCGCGGTGCGCACCGAGACCGAACTGCGTTTCATCACGGTCTTCTCGATGATCGCCACACTGCTGATCACGCAGTTCGTGGCGCACTCGCTCACGGCGCCGCTGGACGAGATGAACGCGGTGGCCCGGTCGATATCGCACGGCGACTACACCCGCCGGGTCCGTGACCACCGCCGCGACGAGATGGGTGACCTGGCCCACACGATCAACCTGATGGCCGACGAGCTGGAGGCCCAGGACCGCCAGCGCAAGGAGCTGGTGGCGAACGTCTCACACGAGCTGCGCACCCCCATCGCCGGGCTGCGCGCGGTGCTGGAGAACATCGTGGACGGCGTCACGGAGGCCGACCCCGAGACCATGCGCACCGCGCTGAAGCAGACCGAGCGGCTCGGGCGCCTGGTGGAGACCCTGCTGGACCTCTCCCGCATCGACAACGGCGTGGTCCCGCTGAAGAAGCGCCGCTTCGAGGTGTGGCCGTATCTCTCGGGCGTCCTCAAGGAGGCCCAGATGGTGTCCTCCGCCCGGGCCGGCATGGCCTCGGGCTCCGGCAGCCACACCCGCACGGACGTCCATCTTCACCTCGACGTCTCCCCGCCGGAGCTGACCGCGCACGCGGACCCGGAGCGCATCCACCAGGTCGTCGCCAACCTGATCGACAACGCAGTCAAGCACAGCCCTCCGCACGGCCGGGTCACGGTGAAGGCCCGGCGCGGGGGCGGCCCGGACTCCCTGGAGCTGGAGGTGCTGGACGAGGGCCCCGGCATCCCGCAGTCGGAGTGGCACCGGGTCTTCGAGCGGTTCAACCGCGGCGCCGTGAACCGGCCGCACGGGCCGGGCAGCGACGGCGGCACGGGCCTGGGCCTGGCGATCGCGCGCTGGGCGGTGGATCTGCACGGTGGCCGGATCGGGGTGGCCGAATCCGCCCGGGGCTGCCGGATCCAGGTCACTCTTCCGGGAGAGTCATCTCTCCCAAGTTGACGTAAAGTTCGAACCGGAACGACAAGATCCACGGATGGACCGGCTGACGGACACGTGTGATCAGGCACAGGCCCGCGCAGCCTCCGCGCCGGGCTCCCGTCGGCGTACCCCTCTGAGAGCGGAACCACGCTTGTTTCCCGCCATTTCCCGTCCCGAAACACGCTCTCCGATGTGACTTGCGCGACGATGAACCGGCCTGACCTGACCTTCACCCTCAGGGAGGCGTAGCCTTTATTTCCGCTGTCCATAACCTTGTGAAGCGGAAGAGGGCGGTTGCCGCCGTGTCGCCACAGTCCCCCAGTAACTCGAGTGTCTCCACCGACGACCAAGCCGGGAAGAACCCCGCGGCCGCGTTCGGTGCGAACGAGTGGCTCGTCGACGAGATCTATCAGCAGTACCTCCAGGACCCGAATTCGGTAGACCGTGCCTGGTGGGACTTCTTCGCCGACTACAAGCCGGGAGCCCCTGCCTCGCCCGCTGCGGCGGGCACTGCGGCCGCGGGGGCCGCAGAGACCACCACGCAGGCCCAGGCAGCTCCCGCCGCCCCGGCACCGGCCGTGACGGCCCCGGCTCCCGCGGCACCGCAGGCACCGGCCGCGCCGGCCCCCGCCGCGCAGCCCGCCGTCGCTGCCGCCCCGGTCAAGCCGGTCGCAGCCGCTCCCGCCGCCGCGAAGCCCGCGCCGGCCCCTGCCCAGCCCAAGAAGGACGAGCCCGTGGCCCAGGCGCCCGAGGGTCCCGAACTGGTGACCCTGCGCGGCCCCTCCGCCGCCGTCGCGAAGAACATGAACGCCTCGCTGGAACTGCCCACGGCCACGTCCGTGCGCGCGGTGCCGGTGAAGCTGCTCTTCGACAACCGCATCGTCATCAACAACCACCTCAAGCGCGCCCGGGGCGGGAAGATCTCCTTCACGCACCTGATCGGCTACGCGATGGTCCAGGCCATCAAGGCCATGCCGGCGATGAACTGGTCCTTCGCGGAGAAGGACGGCAAGCCGACCCTGGTCAAGCCGGAGCACGTCAACCTGGGCCTCGCCATCGACCTGGTGAAGCCGAACGGTGACCGCCAGCTCGTCGTCGCGGCGATCAAGAAGGCCGAGACGCTCAACTTCTTCGAGTTCTGGCAGGCCTACGAGGACATCGTCCGCCGCGCCCGCGACGGCAAGCTGACGATGGACGACTTCACCGGCGTCACCGTCTCCCTCACCAACCCCGGCGGCCTCGGCACGGTCCACTCGGTGCCGCGTCTGATGCCCGGCCAGTCGGTGATCATGGGCGTCGGCTCGATGGACTACCCGGCGGAGTTCCAGGGCACCTCCCAGGACACCCTGAACAAGCTCGGCATCTCCAAGGTCATGACGCTCACGTCGACCTACGACCACCGGGTGATCCAGGGTGCCGCCTCCGGCGAGTTCCTGCGCGTCGTCGCCAACCTCCTGCTCGGCGAGAGCGGCTTCTACGACGAGATCTTCGAGGCCCTGCGCATCCCCTACGAGCCGGTCCGCTGGCTCAAGGACATCGACGCCTCGCACGACGACGACGTCACCAAGGCCGCCCGTGTCTTCGAGCTGATCCACTCCTACCGGGTCCGCGGCCACGTCATGGCCGACACCGACCCGCTGGAGTACCGCCAGCGCAAGCACCCCGACCTGGACATCGTCGAGCACGGCCTCACCCTGTGGGACCTGGAGCGCGAGTTCGCCGTCGGCGGCTTCGCCGGCAAGTCGATGATGAAGCTGCGCGACATCCTCGGCGTGCTGCGCGACTCGTACTGCCGCACCACCGGCATCGAGTACATGCACATCCAGGACCCCAAGCAGCGCAAGTGGATCCAGGACCGCGTGGAGCGCCCGCACTCCAAGCCGGAGCGCGAGGAGCAGCTGCGCATCCTGCGCCGGCTGAACGCGGCGGAGGCCTTCGAGACCTTCCTGCAGACCAAGTACGTCGGCCAGAAGCGCTTCTCCCTGGAGGGCGGCGAGTCGGTCATCCCGCTGCTCGACGCGGTGATCGACTCGGCGGCCGAGTCCCGCCTGGACGAGGTCGTCATCGGCATGGCCCACCGCGGCCGGCTGAACGTCCTCGCCAACATCGTCGGCAAGTCCTACGCGCAGATCTTCCGCGAGTTCGAGGGCAACCTCGACCCGAAGTCGATGCACGGCTCCGGCGACGTGAAGTACCACCTGGGCGCCGAGGGCACCTTCACCGGCCTGGACGGCGAGCAGATCAAGGTCTCCCTCGCCGCCAACCCGTCCCACCTGGAGACGGTCGACCCGGTCATCGAGGGCATCACCCGCGCCAAGCAGGACATCATCAACAAGGGCGGTACGGACTTCACGGTCCTGCCGGTGGCGATCCACGGCGACGCGGCCTTCGCGGGCCAGGGCGTGGTGGCCGAGACCCTGAACATGTCGCAGCTGCGGGGCTACCGCACCGGCGGTTCGGTCCACATCGTCATCAACAACCAGGTCGGCTTCACCGCGGCCCCCGAGTCCTCGCGTTCCTCCATGTACGCGACGGACGTGGCCCGCATGATCGAGGCCCCGATCTTCCACGTGAACGGCGACGACCCGGAGGCGGTCGTGCGCGTCGCGCGTCTGGCCTTCGAGTTCCGCCAGGCGTTCAACAAGGACGTGGTGATCGACCTCATCTGCTACCGCCGCCGCGGTCACAACGAGTCGGACAACCCGGCCTTCACCCAGCCGTTGATGTACGACCTGATCGACAAGAAGCGCTCGGTGCGCAAGCTGTACACCGAGTCCCTGATCGGTCGCGGCGACATCACCCTGGAAGAGGCCGAGCAGGCCCTGCAGGACTACCAGGGCCAGCTGGAGAAGGTCTTCACGGAGGTCCGCGAGGCCACCTCGCAGCAGGTGGTGGCCCCGGCCCAGGAGCCGCAGGACGGCTTCCCGGTCGCGGTCGGCACGGCCATCTCCTCGGAGGTCGTCAAGCGCATCGCCGAGTCCCAGGTCAACATCCCCGACCACTTCACCGTTCACCCGCGTCTGCTGCCGCAGCTGCAGCGCCGGGCGTCGATGGTCGAGGACGGCACGATCGACTGGGGCATGGGCGAGACCCTGGCCATCGGCTCGCTGCTCCTCGAGGGCACGCCGGTCCGGCTCTCCGGCCAGGACTCCCGCCGCGGCACCTTCGGCCAGCGCCACGCGGTGCTGATCGACCGGGAGACCGGCGAGGACTACACCCCGCTGCAGTACCTGTCGGAGGACCAGGCCCGCTACAACGTCTACGACTCCCTCCTGTCCGAGTACGCGGTCATGGGCTTCGAGTACGGCTACTCGCTGGCTCGCCCGGACGCGCTCGTGATGTGGGAGGCGCAGTTCGGTGACTTCGTCAACGGTGCCCAGAGCGTCGTCGACGAGTACATCTCGGCGGCGGAGCAGAAGTGGGGCCAGACGTCCGGCGTCACCCTGCTGCTCCCGCACGGCTACGAGGGCCAGGGCCCGGACCACTCCTCGGCCCGTCCGGAGCGGTTCCTGCAGCTCTGCGCCCAGAACAACATGACGGTCGCGATGCCGACCCTGCCGTCGAACTACTTCCACCTCCTGCGGTGGCAGGTGCACAACCCGCACCACAAGCCGCTGGTGGTCTTCACGCCGAAGTCGATGCTGCGCCTCAAGGCCGCCGCGTCCAAGGCGGAGGAGTTCACGACCGGCCAGTTCCGCCCGGTCATCGGCGACGCGTCGGTGGACCCGGCCGCGGTCCGCAAGGTCGTCTTCTGCGCCGGCAAGGTCTACTACGACCTGGAGGCCGAGCGGCGGAAGCGCGGTGTGACGGACACGGCGATCATCCGCCTCGAGCGCCTGTACCCGCTGCCGGGTGCCGAGCTCCAGGCCGAGATCAAGAAGTACCCGAACGCCGAGAAGTACCTGTGGGCGCAGGAGGAGCCGGCGAACCAGGGTGCCTGGCCGTTCATCGCTCTGAACCTGATCGACCACCTGGACCTGGCGGTCGGCGCGGACGTCCCGCCGGCCGAGCGTCTGCGCCGCATCTCGCGTCCGCACAGCTCGTCCCCGGCCGTCGGTTCCGCGAAGCGGCACCAGGCCGAGCAGGAGCAGCTCGTGCGCGAGGTGTTCGACGCGTAAGGCCACCGGCCGACCCCGGTCGGCCTCCGGTCGCACAAGGGGCCCGCGCCCGAGCTTCGGCTCGGGGCGGGCCCCTCGGCGTTGCCGCCGATCTCACATCATCTGCGGCTCGAAGTCCCAGTAGGGGCGCCGTCCTTCGAGCATGTACCGCACCTGCCGGTGCTCCTCGAAGAAGTTCTCGGTGAGCCGGCGTACGGCGTCCACGCGCACGGTCTCCGCCTCGTCGTGCCGGCCGGTCGCCGCCAGGTCCTGCGCGAGTCCCGCCGCCAGATTGAGGGTGAGGACGTGGGTGTCCCCGACCGCGGTGCGCGCCCGGCCCAGGGCGTCCCGGCCCAGGGCCACCGCGCGCTCCAGCTCACCGGTCCGGGCGAGCGCCGTCGCGGTGTTCATCGCGCACCCGACGGACCAGACATGGGCGGTGCCCAGGGCCCGTTCCATCCCCGCCCTGGCCCGCTCCGCGCGCTGCCGGGCGCCCGCCAGGTCTCCCTGGTCGCCTTGGACGAGGGCGCAGTTGTCCAGGGCTCCCGCGATGTAGGGGTGGCCGTCGCCGAAGAGGTCCGTGAACCCCTTGAGGGCGGACTCGGCGAGCTCCCGTGCCTCCTCGAACTCGCCGATCTCGCGCAGCAGCATCGCGTAGTCCGTGGTCAGCCGCAGCGTCTCCCGGGGGCCGTGCCTGCGCAGGCTGCGGTCGCGCGCCTCGCGCATCAGCCCGCGCGCCCGCAGATGGGCGCCGTCGCGGCGCAGGCACAGGGCCAGGTTGTGCTGGGCGAGCAGTGTCTGGGCGTGGTCACGGCCGAGCACCTCGCGGTGCAGGCGGTGGTTCAGCTCCTGGATGGCCAGCGCGTCGCCGTAGCGGCCCAGCAGCCGCAGCGTCCAGGCGGTGTTGAGGCCGGCCAGAAGCGTCGAGGAATGCCGGCCGCCGCCGAGCGCGATGTACGCCTCCAGGACGGACCGCTGCAGGGCGAGGGCCTCCTCGTAGCGGCCCAGCAGCCGCAGTGCCAGCGCGAGGTTGCCGCGGATGTCGAGGGTGCGCGGCACCTCCTGCTCCCCGAGGTCGGCGGCCGCCTGGGCCGCGGCGTCCTCGTAGAGGAGCCGGGCGTCCTCGTACCGGCCCAGCGCCAGCAGTGCTCCGCCGAGCCCGTTCTTGGCCCGCAGCACCTGCACCGAGCTGCGCCCGGGATCGGCGGTGACCCGGCGCAGCACGTCCCGTGCGATGCGCTCGCTCTCGCGGTAGCGGCCGAGGCGGCGTTCCATGTTGGCCAGTTGGTGCACGGCGACGAGGACGGCGGGGTCGGTGTCGCCGGAGACCGCGCTCCAGGAGGCGACGGCCGCGCCGCAGAGCCGCCTGCCCTCCTTGGCCTCGCCGCGGATCCGCAGATACTCGATGCAGTTGAGCACCACCGTCCGCACGTCGGGGTCGGCGGAGTGCAGCGCCCCCGTCGGCTCCAGATGCGGTATCACCTCCGCGTACCGCGACCAGTTGGTGCGGTCGCCGGGGCGGCGGGGGTCGGCGGCGACGAGCACCCGGCGGGCGGTCTCGGCCGACAACCGGGCCTCCTCGGGGCCCAGATGACCGCGGACGAAGCGGTGGAAGAGCCGGTGCATACGCAGCGTGCCAACGGTCTGGATGTCCATCGGTCCCTGCTCGTACTCCAGCCGCATGGAGGTGGCCTCGGACAGCACCCGCAGCGCGGTGTTCCAGCTGCTCGGCTCGGTGACCAGGGACACCAGATGCGGGGGCAGGTCGCCGACGCGGGCCGACTGAACCAGGCCCAGCGGGATCACGTCGGGCGAGAAGAACGCGAAGAGGGAGAGCAGTTCGTAGGCGTTGGGGTGCTTCTCGCGCAGGGTGTTGACCGTCTGTGCCCAGGCGGCCTGGAACTCCTTGCGGTACTCCTCGGAGGAGACGACGGGGACGGCGTGCGGGTCGCCCTCCTGGATGCGGGTGATGTACGTGTCGATGTCGGCGGTCTCGTTCAGCTCCACCCAGGCCGCGGTCTGGTCCAGGAGCAGCGGATGGTCCTCGACGGCCGCGGCGAGCCGGTCCGCGCTGTCACGGGTGAGCCGGCGGCTGCGCCGGCACGCGAAGTCGACGGACTCCTCGCGGTCGAACGGGGGCAGGTCGACGACCTGGCCGACCCAGCGGTGCCATTCCTTGCGCGGGGTGGTGACCAGCAGATGGCCCGGGCCGTCGGGCAGCACCGTCCCGAGGTCCTCGGGGTCCTCCGCCCCGTCCAGGACGACCAGCCAGCGGATACGGTCGCCCAGGGCCCGCTTGGCCGCCTCGATCCGCCCGCGCAGGGCGTCCCCGGTGTCCGGTTCCGCGCCCAGCTTGTCGGCGAGCCGGGCGAACTCCTCGCGGGCCCGGTTGCGTACCGACGCGTTGACCCACCAGACGATGTCGTACTCGCCCTTGTAGCGGTGCACGTACTCGGCGGCCGTCTGGGTCTTGCCGATCCCGCCCGGGCCGCGCAGCGCGATGCGGGTGCCCTCACCGCCCTCCGTGAACTCCTGATGGATGCGCTCCAGGACGCGTTCGCGGCCGGTGAAGTCGCGGTGGTGGCGCGGGGCGTTGTCGATGCCGGGCCGGTCCTCGGGGAAGCGGGGGCCGCGGGCGCGGTCGAGGCTGACCGGGCCGCCGGACGGCGAGGCCACCTCCAGCGCGTCGACCAGCACCTCGGCGGCCCGCTCGGCGTCCAGGCCGCGCAGCGGGAGCACCCGGCCGAGCCGTTCGGCGGCCGGCGGCAGGGTGGCGGCGGTGATCGACGCGGCGACGATCCGGTGCCCCTCCCGGGGCATGATCTCGGCCAGCACATCGGCCCAGGCCTGCCGGCGGGCCTCGTCGAAGCGCACGAACCAGTCGTCGATCAGAAGCAGCAGCTTGCCGGGGGCGGCCAGCAGGCCGGTCAGCCGCTCCGGTTCCGGTGCGGTGTGCAGCGGGTCCCAGCGGACCGCCTGCGGGACCGCTCCGGCGTGTGCGAGACGGTGTTCGATCCACGTCGCCCAGGACCATGACTGTCCCGCGTAGACGATCGTGACATGCTCGGGGGACGCGGATGGCATGCCTGGGGTCTCCTTCTGACGTAGGGGAGCGCTACGTCGCGGTTCGTCAACTCCACGTTAGACCAGACTCCTTGACGACACGGAGAGCTGCTCGCCGATCCGCGCGGCGGCGTGCCGGATGATGCGCTCCAGATCGGCGCAGTGCACACTCGGCTGCCGGAAGTGACCCGTGAGGGCGGAGTAGCGGTGGGCGTAGTTGCCGCCGCCGCAGATCCGCACCACCGGGCAGGCGCGGCAGTCCTCGCCGAGCGCCTCGGATCCGGCCCGCAGCGCGGCGACCCGGGGGTGGCGCAGCGCCTCGTCGAAGGAGTTGCGGAAGACGTCGAGACCGGTGGCGGGAGCGTCCGGGAAGGCCGTCTTCAGCGAGTCGAGCCGTTCGATGGTGCCGTCGGTCTCCACCACGATCGCGGCGATCGGCGACAGTCCCACGGCGTCCGTCCGTGAGGAACCGCCCAGCAGCAGCGCCGCGATCTCGGTGAACAGACGCACCCGCGGCCGGCCCGGGGTGGTGTCGTCCCACCACAGGTCGAACGCCTCGGCCAGCCAGTCCCCGTACGGCGTGGGGGCGGGCCGGTGGCGGCCGGGCGGGCGGGTGCCCCAGTGCAGATGCGGGAGCAAGAAGTCGAGCGCGGGCGGGGCCAGAGCCCTGAGCGAGCGGTAGACCTCGGCGGGGTCGGTGGCCGGGTCGACGGTGCACAGCAGCCCGGCGTAGACGTCCGGCCGGCGTGCGGCCAGCAGCCGGGCGGCGCGGCGGGCGGCGGGCCAGGAGGGGCGCCCGGCGTGGTCGACCCGGCGGGCGTTGAGGGCGGCCGTGCCGCCGTCGAGGCTGATCCCGACCCGGATGCCGGCGTCGGCGAGCCGGTCGAGCGCGGGCCGGGTGAGCAGGGTGCCGTTGGTCTGCACGGTGACCGCCACCTCGGTGCCGTCCGGCACGGCGTCGCGCACGGTGTCGGCGTACGCGACAAGGGGTTCGGGGCCGGTCAGCAGGGGCTCCCCGCCGTGCAGGTCGACCCGCACGGACCGGGGACGGTGCGTCTCGACGTGCTCGGCGATGCGCCGGGCGGTCTGCCGCATGGTCCGCTCGTCGGCGTGGTGCGGGCGCTCTCGCCAACTGCGGTCCGGGCTGCGGTAGATGTAGCAGTACGTGCAGTCCAGATTGCAGCGGCTGTGCACCTTGAGGACGAACTGCCGCAGGCAGTCGGCGCTCACGGCGCGGCCCCCGCCGGCGGGCGCGGCGCCAGGGGGTCGGGCGAGTCGCCGTAGTAGGCGGCCGGGGCGTCGTCCTCGGCCTCCCGGGCGCGCAGTTCGGCGAGCACCGCGGCGAGCACGGGGTGGGGGGTGCCGTCCGGGCCGGGGCGCTCGAAGCTGGACAGGGCTATGCCGGGGACGTCGTCCGGCCCTCTCATACGCCGTCCCCGCCCCTCGGGTCCAGGGCGTCGAGGGCGGCCCGGGCCTGCTCCGCCTCGTCCCCGTCGCCCAGCCCGGCCTGCTCGTAGAGCCGGAGCGCCGTGCGGTACTCCTCGGCGGCGCGGGCGGGGGCGGAGGCACGGCCGAGGGCCTGGCCGCGGTCGACGCGCACCCGGGCCTCCGCCGCCGTGAGCTCCAGGTCCCGGTACAGTTCGGCGGCCCGCAGCAGATGGTCGGCGACCGCCTCCCAGTCCGACCACTGCGCCGTGTGCCCGGCCAGCCGCCCGGCCGCCGTGGCGCGCAGCCGCCAGGCCCGGGCGGCGAGCAGGTCGTCGTCGGTGTCCCGGGCGGCGGTGCCCACTATCCAGTCGGCCTCGTGCACATCGGACAGCCCGCCCTGGCGCAGATTCCGGTGCAGGAGCGCGTCGCCCAGTTCCACCCGGCGGCGCGGCAGTTCGGGGTCCTGCTCGGAGGACTCGTCGACGGCCATCCGCAGCACCCGTACGGCGTCGGACCACTCGTCGGCCGCGCCCAGGGCGAGACCCAGCCGGAGCAGCAGCGCGGGCCGGGCCGGATCGTCCAGGGACAGTTCCCCGGTCGCCTGCCACCAGGACCAGACGGCCGCCTCCAGGTCGTCCCGGCCGCGGGTGAGTTCGTACGACGCCAGATAGGCCTCGCCCAGCCGGTCGAAGCACTCGGCCCGCAGTTCCGGGGCCTCGCCCGCGTACTCCAGCGCCTGCTGGAGCACGGTGACGATCCGACGGCGGGTCGGGACATCGTGCTCCGCGTCTCGGGTGAGGCCCAGGGCGGCGGCCGTCTTCAGGCAGATCCGGGTCAGTTCCTGGGTGCCGGCGCCCTCGGCGGCACGCAGCGGGAGCGCCTCGCGGAAGCCCACCTCGGCCAGTTCGGCGGAGCGGTGGGCGAGGGCGCGCCGCTCCGGGCCGGGCTCCCAGGGCCTCGCGCCGCGTCCCGAGTCGTGCCGGGCCAGCGCGAGCAGGGCCCGGGCCTCCAGCAGCCGGGAGGACGACTCGCCGTTGCGCAGCCGGTACTGGGTGGCGAGGCCCGCCGCCTGTTCGAACTGCTGGGCGGCCCAGTCCTGCGGGGTCCCCTCGTCCGGGCCGAGGACGGCGGCGCCGGCCCGGGCGGCCAGGGACGCCGCCTGGAACGCCGCGGTGGCCCGCAGTTCCAGGGCGCGGGTGGCCCACCGCTCCGCGTCGGGCGGGATCTCCTCCAGCCGCTGCCGGGCCTGCTGGTAGGCCAGCAGGGCCAGCCGGCGCGCGGAGGCGTCGGGCTCGCCCAGATCGTGGCCGAGCCCCGCGGGCCGGCTCGCGGCGGCCGCGCCCGCGGTCTCCAGATCGGCCGCCAGGTACAGCAGGATCTGCGCCTCCATGACGAGTTCCTGCGCGTCGCTCTTGCGGTGCCCGGGCAGGACCTCGTACGCCTCCCGGAGGTTGTCCGCCGCCCCGACCACCCGCCAGCGCTCCAGCAGGGCCCTGGCCAGCCGGGTCCGCAGCGCGCGCTGTTCCGACTGCCGGCGCTCGACCTCCAGGGCCCGGCGCAGCAGGGCGATGCCCTCGTCCAGGTCGCGGGCGGTGCCCTGGTCGTCATAGCGGTCGAGCAGCCGGTACGCGCGGGAGGCCAGCTCGGCCGGGCCCGTGTCGGTCAGCACCGGGACCCTTCCGTAGCGGGCGAGGACCTGCGAGGAGACCCGGGCGAAGGCGCGCAGCAGCCGGTCGTCGGCGCCGTCCTCGGTCACGGGCTGTGCGGCCGTCGCACCGGAGAGGTAGGCGGCGGCCAGCGCCGGGAAGTTGCGGGCCGCGCGGCCGTACTGCCGCTCGACGTACTGCGAGCTGTGCTTGAGGACGAGTTGGGCCTCGCCGCCGGGCAGATGTCGCAGCAGTTCCTCGCGCACGCTCCCGATGAACTCGTATCCGCCGTCCGCGTCGGCGTCGCTGCGCCTCATCAGCCCGCCGAGGAGGACCTCCGCCATCGCCTCGGGGCCGCTGCCGGGCAGCATGGCGCGCTGCACGAGCTGCATCACGGGCAGGGCGAGGGGCACGGTGGCCAGGTACTCGGCGAGATGCCGCGCGTCCTGCGAGGCGGTGCGCCGGAAGGCCCGGACCCGGTCGCGCGAGGTGATGTCCCGCTCGGCGAGCGGCCGTGCGGCGGTCGCCGGGTGGTCGGCGCGCACCCAGGCGGCGGAGGCGATCTGCCGCTGGGCGGTCGCGTCGCACACGAGGCGGACCCAGCCCGCGAGGGAGGAGGGGCGCAGGGCGAGCACGGGCACGGGCAGGGCGCGCCGCGGCGCGGGTCCGGCGCGTTCCGACCGGAACTCCAGGCCGCCGGCCAGTCCCTCGTGGCGGCGCAGTTCTCCGGAGTAGGCGGGCAGATGGGTGCCGCGCCACATCCGCTGCGGCAGCGGCTGGAGGACGGCGACGGGCGCGCAGGTGGCCCAGTCGTGCAGCATCCGCTGCATGCTGCCGCTGCGCCACAGCGGCCCCGCGCAGTCGCTGAGGACCAGGGTCAGCCGGTGTCCGCTCGGATCGCGCAGCAGACCGGGGCCGTCGGCGGGGGACGAGGGGTCCGGTGCGGACGCCACCCGTGGTCCGTTCCGCCCGCCGTCGTGGAGGTAGTAGGTCCGGATCTCCCGGAACGCGCCGGCCCGTTCGCAGACCTGGCGCAGCTCCGCGAAGGTGTGCTGCCACACCACGGTGGACGAGGAGACGTCCATGACGAGTTGAAGGCGCGCCTCACGGCGCTGCCCCGGGGCGGGCACCGGGACGACCACCCCGGTGTCGGCCGCCCGCTGCGCGGTCGCCTCCTCGTCCAGTCCGGACCACGAGGGGCCGCTCGGCGACCGGTAGCGGTTCAGCGGCCGTAACGCCCGTTGCAGGGCGAGCGGTTCGGGCAGGACGGAGGCGGCGGGTACCTGGGTGGACACCACCGTACCGGTGCCGCCCGCGGGACCCTCGGTCGCAATGCCGCCGACCGCCGGGATCCGGCGGTCCGCGGCCTGTTTCCGGGCCGCCACGACCAGCGACGTCTCGGGCGGGACGGTGCTGCGGCCGTTGCCGGGCCGCGTGCCGGGGGCCGGCTCGACGGTGTCCTCGGCGGTGGAGGGTGCCGTCGCCGTGCTGCCGGGGACATGGCGGGCGAGCCAGAGCGCATCCGCGAGTTCCTCGGCGTCCGGAGCGATCCCGGCCTCGCGCAGCCGGCGGGCGAGCAGCTCCAGGGAGTCGGCGACGGTCATGGCCGGATTACCGCTGCCCGGAGTCGAGTGAACCCATCAGCAGCCGCGCCAGTTCCGTACGGTGCGGACTGCCCGGCGGGGCGACCTGCTGGGTGAGGAAGATGGCGTTGAGGAGCTGGTCGGTGGGCCGGTGCGAGCCCGTCCCGTCCGTGGTGAACAGCTCCAGCAGATCGTGGTGGTCCCGGTCGGCGCCCTCGCCGAAGTGGGCCTGCACCATGGCGGCGAGGCGGTCGCCGCGCGGCGGGTCGAGGTGCAGATGGATGCAGCGGCGCAGCAGCGGGGCGGGGAACTCGCGCTCGCCGTTGCTCGTCATCACGATCACGGGGAACGCGCGGCAGCGGATCCGTCCGCCGGTGACGGGCGCCCGCAGCCCGTCGTCGGTGAGGACCTCCACGGTGCCCTGGCCCGGCCGGTCGGCGATGCGCTCCAGCTGTGGGATGCCGAACTCCCCCTCCTCGACGACGTTGAGCAGGTCGTTCGGCAGGTCGATGTCGCTCTTGTCCAGCTCGTCGATGAGCAGGACCCGGGGGCGTTTCATCGGGAGCAGGGCCGTGCCCAGCGGACCCAGCCGGATGTAGCGGCCGATCGAGAGGTCGCGGCGCGTCCCGGGCGGCTCCTGGGTCTCCTCGGCTCCCGCGCGGTCCAGTTGGGCGTCCTGGAGACGGCCGATCGCGTCGTAGGCGTAGAGTCCCGACGTCAGTTCGGTGCGGCTGACGACGGGCCACTGCAGGACCCGGCCGAGCCCCAGCTCATGGGCCAGCGCGTGCGCCAGGGTGCTCTTGCCGGCGCCGGGCTCCCCCGTGACCAGCAGCGGGCGCCGCAAGTAGAGGGCCGCGTTGATGAGTTCCACGGCGCGCGGGTCCTGCACGGGCAGCGGGGGGCGGCGGCCGAGCCGCCGGGAGGAGGCGCTGTCGAGGGCGGGTACGGTGTAGACGTCGTCGAGGGGCACACCGTCGAACCGACGCCAGACCGGCGGCTGTGGCAGGGCGTCGACGCGCGACGGCGCGGGCTCGCCCTTGCCCCGGTAGACCAGCCACTCGCTCATGGTTTGCTCCTCGTCGACGATCGATGGCACGGCGCGTCACGGCCGACGAGGGCAGGCGGCACCCACAACGGGCCCCTGAAAACGTACCCGTTCACAATGAGTCGACCGTCGATTTCCGGACAGCCGTACTCGGGTGTCGCCGGGTGTCCCTCGGGAGTCATGGGGCGTCGAACACCCCCTCTTCCGCGGGCAGGGGACGGCGCGGGTCGTCGTAGAGGACGGCGACGTCACCGGCCCAGTGGTAGCCGTTCCCCGTGGTGACGTTCTCTCTGATACGGCGGAGACGGTCCGGCAGTTCAGCCGGATCGGCCACCTCCGCCAGAAAGCCCGCGGTCGACCGGTGCAGATCGTCGCAGCGGGATCCGCACTGGTGTCCCGGATGGTCCCCGGAGTGCCACAGCGCCACCCCGTGTCCGGCGTCCAGGGCCAGCCGCATCGACGTCCGGCCGGCCCCCGAGCCGGCCCGCCGGCACTGCACGGGGATCTGCCCGGGGGGCATCTCCGTGAACTGGCGGGCGTGCAGGGTGGCGGCGTCGAAGACGGTGTTCCTCGCGGTCAGCCGCCCACGGGAGAGCATCTCCGCCCAGCGGCTCCCCCAGGATTCGGCCGGAACTCCCCGGCGCTCGATGTCGCGGATGACCACGGGACGGCGTACGCCCAGCAGCTGCTGGCGCGCCCGGTCCCACAGCGGCGCGGAGTCGTAGATCTGCCAGGTGTGCACGGCGGTGTCGAAGTTCGAGAGGTTCAGGGCGACCTCGAGCGGCGCCGGCTGCTCCGGCCGGTCCACCGACTCGAAGGCCCGGGCGAGCGGCGCGTCGAGCACGTCCCGCAGCCGGTCACCGGCGACGCCCGGACCGGTGGTCTGCCCGTACCGGGGTACGTCGCTGTTCTCACCCCCGTCGTCGACGCGCAGCGTCCAGTAGAAACGGCTCTGGTCCTCGTCGAGCGGCTCGAGTTCCAGCAGCACCACACCGCGCTCGCCCGGTCCCGGGTACGGCTCCACGGTCCGCTGCCCGGACGGCAGCAGCCCCGGCGGCAGCACGGCGTCCTCGACATTGGTGCGCACCGCCGGTCTGACCTCGGTGAGCCGGTCCCATATCCACGCGTCGAGCCGGTCGACGGCGGCGCAGTCCTTGGGGTCGTGGGCCTCCACGAACAGCTGGACCAGCCGCAGATAGCGCAGATGGACGAACGCCTCCTGCGGCCGGTCCCCCTCGTAGAGCTGCCCGTGCCCGTCCCGCCAGGAGACGGGCAGATGCGGGCGCCCGGCCGGGTCGTCACCGCGCGCCTTGCGCACCAGCTGGGTGATGGTGTGCGGCGCGTCGGCGGGCTCGACCGCCGCCAGCAGCGCCAGCGCCCTACGGCGGTCCACGGGGCTCCACTGGTCGGAGTCGGCCTCGCTCCACGCCCCGGACAGCTTGGTCTGCCGGGCGACCCAGTTGTGCTCCGTCCTGCGGCG
This sequence comes from Streptomyces sp. NPDC002573, assembly GCF_042889625.1. Lineage (NCBI taxonomy): Bacteria > Bacillati > Actinomycetota > Actinomycetes > Kitasatosporales > Streptomycetaceae > Streptomyces > Streptomyces sp. NPDC002573. Next base: position 58,822 of record NZ_JBIARC010000038.1, read on the forward strand.
CTCCTCGTGCCATCGGTCGTGCTCGGCGATCACCTGGTGGTACGCCGTGAACCGGCGCATCACCGAGACCGCGATGGACAGCCCGCCGTCCCGGTCGCCGCGGCGGCACTTGATGACGGCCACGACGGCCCCGGTGGCCGGGTCCAGCACCGGGCCGCCGGAGACTCCGGGCGGGAACTCGTTGCTCGGCCCGAGCCGCAGACCGTAAGGCCCGTCGTGCGCGTTCACCGTGGCCTCGCCGTTCCACGCCTGGGCCGCACCGTCGGCGAGGGGCCGGTAGCCGTACACGATCCGGTGGTCGCCGAGCGGGTGGTCGGAGCGGTCGCTCAGCCAGACGCACTCGTGCTCCACGCCAGGATCGAGCAGGCGCACGAGGGCCATGTCCTGGTCCACGGGCAGATTGGTCCACTCACCGGCCTGCTCACCGAACGGCCCCTGATAGAGGCGCTCCTCCAGCCGGGCGCGGACGGGGCGGCCGTCGTGCAGACCGGGGCCGCGCACCCGGAACTCCTCCTCGCCGCCGTCCCCGATCCGGCCGAGCAGCACATGGGCACAGGTCAGCACCCAGCCCGGAGCGACGAGAAAGCCGCTGCCCCACATGGCCTCGTCGTCCGGGCGCGCGGAGTGGAAGTGGACCGTGGCGTCCTCGATCAGCTGCTCGAGGCGGGCGTCGCGCCGCTCAGACATCCGCGGGGGGCTGGGGGGTGGCGTTCGTGGTGGGCGCCGCGGGGGTGCCCGCGGGAGGCGCTGCGGTGGCGCCCGGCGGAGGCACTGCGGTGGTGCCCGCGGTGGGCGCGGCGGCGGCTCGGGAGCGGCGCTCGTCCAGCTTCCAGACCAGGCTGACCTCCAGGGACGCCTTGGCCTCGCCGTCGGCGAGCACGGCGACCGCCTTGCCGGGCTTGGCGACGATCTCGACGCCGAAGGTGATGGTCGCCTCGTCCGGCTGCACGGACCGCGCCGCGTCCATGACCGACTGCCCGACCCCCTGGATCAGCTCCCCCAGCTGCTCCAGCTTGGCCGCCGCGCGGCTGCCCACCCCGATGTCGAGATCGTCCGAGCCGTACCCGCCGGGTTTCACCGCGCCCGGCGCGGGCGTCACCCGCGCCAGCACCGTCTGGCCCCCGGGCAGTGTGATCTCGCGCAGCGTCTCGTCCATGGCTCCCCCGCCCTGTGCGGCTCCGCTCGCCCGGGCACCGACCCGCCGTCGGTCCAGGGCTCTTGAACTGCGACGAGGCTAGCCGCCCGGGCGGTTCCCGAGCGAGACCGCTAACCGGCCAAGTGGCGCATATTCTGAAGGCATGTACTTCACCGACCGTGGCATCGAAGAGCTGGAGAAGCGACGCGGCGAGGAGGAGATCACCTTCGAGTGGCTCGCCGAGCAGCTGCGCGCGTTCGTGGACCTCAACCCCGACTTCGAGGTGCCGGTGGAGCGGCTGGCGACCTGGCTGGCACGACTGGACGACGAGGACGACGAGTAGGGCGACCGGGGACGCCGACCACGGGCCGACCCTGGACGCTGACGGGGGATGCCGACTGGGGACGGGGCTGCCGGGGGCGGTTGACGGGGGCAGCTCACGGAGAGCAGCGGGTCGCGGTCCGGGGAGTCCGGGGAGCCTGGGTGCGCCGGGCCCCGCGACGCGATGGGCTGGCTTCCTCATGCGCTCCCGATCAACCATCCCGACTTTCCGGGCACCGCCCGCCCCCCACACGCAGGCCGCAGAGGCGATGTGTCGCGACAGCCTCGTCTCCGGCCGCGTCGGCGCACGTCCGCCCGTCCGCGCATCCACACGTCCACGCATCGGACGGCCGTCGCCCCGCCCGCGAGCCGTCATCCCGCCTGCGCACAGGACGGCAGCGTCAACTCCCCTCCCTGGGGTTCCCCACGACGGGTGCCTTGACTTTGGACGGCCGCGATATATCGTGAATACGAAGACGCGATATGGCGCGTTGGTGACCCCACCCCCGTGCCGTCGCCACATCCGCGGTGTCGTCCGTCGAGTACGCCGCCCCGCACCGGCCGAGGAGGTCACCCCATGTCCGAGTGGTCCGTCGCAGAGCCGAGCAAGCTCACTTTCGACGCCCCCGTGACGGCACTTCACGTACGCACTGTCAACGGAACGGTGAACGTGGTGGGCACGGACGAGAGTTCCGCACGGCTGGAGATCTCGGAGATCGAGGGCCCCCCGCTCACGGTGACCCATGAGGGCGGCACCCTGACGGTGGCCTACGACGACCTGCCCTGGAAGGGCTTCCTCAAGTGGCTCGACCGCAAGGGCTGGCGCCGCAGCGCGGTGGTCTCCGTGGCTGTCCCCGCGTCCACCCGCGTGGAGGTCGGCGTGGTCGGGTCCAACGCCGTGATCTCGGGCATCGACGGCGGTGTGGACGTGAAGGGCGTCACGGGCGAGACGACCCTGGTCGGCATCACCGCCCCGGTCCACGTGACCACGGTCTCGGGGAACGTGGAGGCCCAGGGCGTCACCGGCGAGCTGCGGCTCAACTCGGTCTCCGGCGACCTCACCGTCATCGAGGGCGCCTGCCCGCTGGTGAAGGCCGACTCCGTGAGCGGCTCGATCATCCTGGACCTCGATCCCACGAGCGGCCCCACGGACGCCCGGCTGACGAACGTCTCGGGGGAGATAGCGATCCGTCTGCCCCACCCGGCGGACACGGAGGTGGAGGCGAACACGGCAAGCGGTGCCGTGTCCAACGCCTTCGACGACCTCCGGGTGTCCGGCATGTGGGGCGCCAAGAAGATCACGGGCCGCCTCGGCGGGGGCACCGGCCGGCTGAAGGCGACCACGGTGTCCGGCTCCATCGCCATCCTGCGCCGCCCGAGCGTGGAGGAGGAGCCACGGGACGCCCCCGGCCCGCAGGACCCGGCGCCGAAGGAGCAGGCGTACCCGGGCCATGGCCTCGACGGGGCCGACGACGTCCCGTCGAGCCGTTCCTCCGGCGACACGACCGGCGGTCCGACCGAGCAGAAGGGGCTCTGACATGGCTCCCGTCTTCGCCCATGGACGACTGCGGCTCTATCTGCTGAAGCTGCTCGACGAGGCACCCCGCCACGGATACGAGGTGATACGGCTGCTGGAGGAGCGCTTCCAGGGGCTGTACGCACCGTCCGCCGGCACCGTCTACCCCCGGCTGGCCAAGCTGGAGGCCGAGGGCCTGGTCACCCACACCACCGAGGGGGGCCGCAAGGTGTACGCGATCACGGACGCGGGCCGCGCCGAACTCGCCGATCGCAGCGCCGAGTTGGCCGACCTGGAGCTGGAGATCCGCGAGTCGGTGGCGGAGCTGGCCGCCGAGATCCAGGCGGACGTCCGGGGCGCGGCGGGCGATCTGCGCCGCGAGATGCGGGCCGCGGCCTCCGAGGCCCGCCGGGGCCCCCGGGAGCACACGGAGCCCTACGGGCAGCGCGGCGAGCGGTCCGAGAACGAGGCGTGGCGCGTCGCCAAGGAGGAGATGCGCCGCGTCAAGCAGGAGTGGAAGGAGCAGACCCGGCGCGCCAAGGACGAGAGCCGGCGGGCTCGTGAGGAGGCCCAGCAGGCCCGCCGCCAGGCCAAGGAGGCCCAGGAGCGGGCGCACGCCCAGGCTCAGGAGGAGCTCCAGCGCATGGCGCGGCGGGTCCAGGAGCAGGTGCAGGACCACTTCGCGCGCGGCGACTGGCCTACGGGCGTCCGGGAGGGCCTGACCGAACTGGCCAAGGAGTTCGGCGAGTTCGGCAAGGGGTTCGGGAAGGACTTCGGCTTCGGCCGCACGGGGGCGGCCGGGGAACCGGAGTACACGACGACCCCCGAGGACTTCCCCGCCGCCTACGAACCCCCCTGGGCCCACGAGGACGTCCCGGGCGACCCTGCCCGGGCCCTCGACCGGCTGCTGGACCGCTTCCGCGACGACATCCGTGACGCGGCCCGGGACCACGGTGTGACGGAGGAGCAACTCCGCGAGGCCCGGCGTCACTTGTCGACGGCGGCGGCCCGCATAGGCGCCACGCTGCGGGCCCGCAACAGCTGACGCCGGCACCGCCCGGGTCCGGCGCCACGGCCCGGCCCGGGCCGGCTCAGCCGGCCTTCGCCTCTCCCCCGCCCCACAGCACCCGTTCCACCGCCGTGTATGTGACTCCGTGGTCGGCGAGCACTTCCGAGGGGACGCCAGGGCGGACGGTGAGGGCGAGGAGCAGATGCTCGTCACCGATGTGCCGGTCGCCGTGGGCGAGGGCGGTGCGCAGGGACCGGGTGAGCAGGTCCTTGGCACCGCGGGTGAACGGACGCCGCCCCGTGCGGCGTACCCCGCCCGCTCGGCTCGCGGCCAGGGCGCCCTCCCCATGGGCCTCCTCGACCCGGGAGACGATCTCCGTGAGATCGATGCCGAGCCCGGCGAGCGCGTCCGCGTCGGCGCGGGAGAGGCCGCCGCGGCGGCGGGCCTCGGCGAGGTCCCGCGCGATCGCGTCGCGCCGCCCCGTCAGCCCCAGCGAGGCCAGGGCGAACGAGGCGCGGCTGCCCTCGCGGTCGAGCAGCGCGAGCAGCAGATGCGCCTCGTCGACGTGTTCCTCACCGGTGCGTTCGCAATACCCGACGGCGTCGGTGACCACCGCGCGGGCGTCCTTGGTGAACCGCTCGAACATCACTGCCTCCCGTACTTCTTGTGCACGGCCTGCCTGCTGACTCCGAGCTCCGCGGCGATCTCCTGCCACGACCAGCCCTGGTTGCGCGCACTGCGCACCTGCACCGCCTCCAGCTGCTCCAGCAGCCTGCGCAGCGCGGCGACGGCCCGCAGTCCGACCCGCGGGTCACGGTCGCCCGCGCGCTCGGCGAGATCCGTTGCTTCGGTCATGATGTCAACGTAAGTTGACATGTGAAAGATGTCAACCCTGATTGACGTGTCAGGTCTGGAAAACACGAACGGCGGGCCCGCAAGGTTCCGGGCCCGCCGTGGGCACAACGGGATGCGCGGCCCCGCCATCGACGGGAGCGCGAGAAGGGGTCAGTTCGCGGTCAGCACGATCTTGCCGAACTGGTCGCCCGACTCCAGGCGTTCGAAGCCCTCACGGGCGCGGTCGAGCGGAAGCACCTCGTCGATGACGGGGCGCACTCCGGTGGTGGCGCAGAAGGAGAGCAGGTCCTCCAGCTCGTCCTTCGAGCCCATGGTGGAGCCCACCACCTTCAGCTCCAGGAAGAAGATGCGCGTGAGTTCCGCGTGGGACGGCCGGTCGCCACTGGTGGCACCCGAGATGACGATGGTGCCGCCGGGGCGCAGCGACTTGACGGAGTGGGACCAGGTGGCGGCGCCGACAGTCTCGATCACGGCGTCCACCCGCTGCGGCAGCCGCGCCCCGGACTCCAGGGCCTCCACCGCGCCCAGCTCCAGCGCCCGCTTGCGCTTGGCCTCGTCCCGGCTGGTCGCGAAGACCCGCAGCCCGGCCGCCTTGCCGAGCACGATCGCGGCCGTCGCGACACCGCCGCCCGCGCCCTGGACGAGGACCGAGTCCCCGGGGCGCACACCGGCGTTGGTGAAGAGCATGCGGTAGGCCGTCAGCCAGGCGGTCGGAAGGCAGGCGGCCTCCTCGAAGGAGAGCTGCTTCGGCTTGGGCAGCAGATTCCAGGTGGGGACGGAGACCTGCTCGGCGAAGGTGCCCTGGTAGCGCTCGGTGAGGATCGAGCGGGGTTCGCCGGGGCCCACACCGTGACCGGTCTGGCCGATGACGGAGTGCAGCACGACCTCGTTGCCGTCCTCGTCGACGCCCGCCGCGTCACAGCCGAGGATCATCGGAAGCTTGTCCTCGGAGAGACCGACTCCCCTGAGGGACCAGAGGTCGTGGTGGTTCAGGGAGGCGGCCCTGACGTTCACGGTCGTCCAGCCGGACCTGGACTCGGGGGCCGGGCGCTCCCCCAACTCAAGGCCGGAGAGCGGGTGGTCGCGGTCGATGCGGGCGGCGTAGGCAGCGAACATGACCTTGACGATAGGGCCGGCGGTGGGCGTACGGAACCAGGACCGGCTGTGACGCGTGTCCCGCCGGAAGGCGTACGCCCTCTCCGGGCCGCCGCGCCTCGCGGCTGGCGACCGGGGTCGTACAGGACGAACCGCGGACCGCAGAGCGCGGGCGGGCGGGTCGCACGACCCCGCCCGCCCGACGCGGCGTCATCGTCGTGCGACGCCCTCGGCCCGCGCGGCGGCGGCCACGGCCGCCGTCACCGCCGGGGCCACCCGCTCGTCGAAGGGCGACGGGATCACGTAGTCGGCCGCCAGGTCGTCACCGACGACCGACGCCAGCGCCTCGGCCGCCGCGATCTTCATGCCCTCGGTGATCCGGGACGCCCGCACCTGCAGCGCGCCGGCGAAGATGCCGGGGAACGCGAGCACGTTGTTGATCTGGTTCGGGAAGTCGGACCGCCCGGTCGCCACCACGGCCGCGTACTTGTGCGCGACGTCCGGGTGGATCTCCGGGTTGGGGTTGGCCATGGCGAAGACGAAGGCGTCCTCGGCCATCGAGGCGACGGCCTTCTCGGGCACCGTGCCGCCGGAGACACCGATGAAGACGTCGGCGCCCTCGAGGGCGTGCTCCAGCGACCCCGTGAGGCCCGCCTTGTTCGTGAACCCGGCGAGTTCCCGCTTGACCGGCGTCAGGTCGTCCCGGTCGGCCGACACCACGCCCTTGCGGTCCGCGACCGCCACATCGCCGATGCCCGCCTCGACCAGCATCTTGGCGATGGCGACACCCGCCGCTCCGGCGCCCGAGATGACGGCCCGCAGATCGCCGAGCCCCCGGCCGGTCAGCCGCGCGGCGTTGCGCAGGGCCGCCAGCGTCACCACGGCCGTACCGTGCTGGTCGTCGTGGAAGACCGGGATGTCCACCCGCTCCTGGAGCCGGCGCTCGATCTCGAAGCACCGCGGCGCCGAGATGTCCTCCAGATTCACGCCGCCGAAGGAGGGCGCGAGCCGGGCCACGGTCTCGACGATCTCGTCCACGTCCGTGCAGTCCAGGGCGATCGGGACCGCGTCCACCCCGCCGAACTGCTTGAACAGGATCGCCTTGCCCTCCATGACCGGGAGGGAGGCCTCGGGACCGATGTCACCGAGTCCGAGCACGGCCGTGCCGTCCGTCACCACGGCGACGACCGAGGATTTCCATGTGTAGTCGTGGACCAGTTCCGGCCGCTCCGCGATGGCGGTGCACACCCGGGCGACCCCGGGCGTGTACGCAAGGGACAGGTCGTCCTTGTCGCGGATCGGCACGGTGGCCTGCACGGCCATCTTGCCCCCGCGGTGCAGCGCGAACGCCGGATCGAAGGAATCGTGGGGTTCGCCCCCACCGTCCTGATCCGCACCGTTGTCGCTGCGAGGATTGACGATCTCCGCTGCCACTGTGTCGTACCCCTTAGGTATGCATGGTTTGAGGGTGACCACTCCTGGTGAGGGGTGGGCGGGCACCGCATGTGACCCAGTTGACTGATGCGTACGGGTGCACACGCGACGGGCGCGCCGCACACGCGCCCTGAGCCCCTGATGAGGGGTGTAATGCACCTTCTTACCGGACGGATGGTGTCCCGGACGAGTCCATAAAGCTAAGGTCACACGCCGGTGAGATGACTCATGGCTGGAAATATGGACAAGTCTCCGGCATGTCTCCTCAGGCCCCAGGCTGCACCGTCGCGGTCGCGCGCATCGTGCGAACTGCCGAAGATCTTCCGGCCGGAAGGATCGATTCCTGCAAAAGCCCGGCCGTGATCCACGCTCCGAGCGCGGTTCGGGGGTCGCCCGTTATGGGATTTTGACATGGCGACGCCCCTGAATATGAGCGGCCCAATGGCAAGATGCCTCAACCACACGAGGTCGCGACACCCAACGGTGTGTGCTCTCGTCGACCATCGGCATCACTCATCCCGCCGGAGGAACCCACCATGACCGCAAGCTCCACCCGTCGTGCGACCGCCTTGCGCTCCCGGATAGCCGCGGTCGGCGCCGTCGCGGTCGCCGGCACCCTCGTGCTCACCGGCTGCGGTGACCAGACGAAGAACAACAACAGCAACCCCACGGGCAGCTCCTCCGCGGCGTCCGCCCCGCTGGCCGCCAAGCTCCCGGCGTCGATCCGTCAGGCGGGCGTCGTCAAGGTCGGCTCGGACATCGCCTACGCGCCGGTGGAGTTCAAGGACGCCTCCGGCAAGACGGCGGGCCTGGACCCCGATCTCGCGGACGCCATGGGCAAGCAGCTCGGCGTGAAGTTCGAGTTCGAGAACGGCACGTTCGACGCTCTGCTCACGGGTATCCGCTCCAAGCGCTATGACATCGCGATGTCCGCGATGACCGACAACAAGAGCCGCCAGGACGGTGTCGACCCCGACAGCGGCAAGAAGGTCGGCGAGGGCGTCGACTTCGTCGACTACCTGACTGCGGGTGTCTCGATCTACACGCGCAAGGGCGACACCGGCGGCATCGCGACGTGGTCGGACCTGTGCGGCAAGAAGCTCGCCGTGGAGCGCGGCACCGTGTCGGAGGATCTCGCCAAGACCGAGACCAAGAAGTGCACGGGCGGCAAGAAGATCACCATCGAGGCCTTCGACGACGACCAGCAGGCCCAGACCCGGCTGCGTTCCGGTGGTGCCGACGCCGCGTCCTCCGACTTCCCGGTGGCCGCGTACGCGGTGAAGACCTCGGGCGGCGGCAAGGACTTCCAGCTCGTCGGCGACCAGGTCGAGGCCGCCCCGTACGGCATCGCGGTCTCCAAGGAGAACACCCAGCTGCGGGACGCCCTGCAGGCCGCGGTGAACGCGCTCATCAAGAGCGGCGAGTACCAGAAGATCCTCACGAAGTGGGGTGCCGAGGACGGTGCCTCGAAGGAATCCGTCATCAACGGCGGCAAGTGACCGCGGCTCCGCGGCCACTGAAAGGCAAGACCCGTGACTGTTGACACCGACAAGGCGGCGGACCCCCAGGACACCCCCTCGGCCGGCGCGGAGGCCATCAAGGCCGTTCCGGTCAGGCACTACGGACGGTACGTCTCCGCTCTCATCGCGATCGCGCTCCTCGTGGCGATCATCTACGCGTTCGGCCAGGGCAAGATCAACTGGCATGCCGTACCGGACTACTTCTTCGACCACCGCATCCTGACGGGTGTGGGCAAGACCCTCATGCTGACGGTCCTGTCCATGTTGATCGGCATCGTGGGCGGCATCGTGCTCGCGGTGATGCGGCTGTCGAAGAACCCGGTGACGTCGTCCGTCGCCTGGTTCTACATCTGGTTCTTCCGCGGCACCCCGGTCCTGGTCCAGCTCTTCCTCTGGTTCAACCTGGGCCTGGTCTTCGAGTACATCAACCTCATGCCGTTCTACAAGGACTACTGGTCGAACTTCATGACGCCGCTGCTGACGGCGCTGCTCGGCCTGGGTCTGAACGAGGCGGCGTACATGGCCGAGATCTGCCGGGCCGGCCTGCTCGCCGTGGACGAGGGGCAGACGGAGGCGGCGCACGCGCTGGGCATGAGCCACAGCAGGACACTGCGCCGGATCATCATTCCGCAGGCGATGCGAGTGATCGTGCCGCCGACCGGCAATGAAGTGATCAACATGCTGAAGACGACCTCGCTCGTGGCGGCCGTCCAGTTCCCCGAACTCTTCCGCTACGCCCAGGACATCGGCCAGACCTCGGGCGCCCCGGTGGAGATGTACTTCCTCGCCGCCGCCTGGTATCTCATCATGACGTCGGTGCTCAGCGTGGGTCAGTACTACATCGAGCGGTACTACGCGCGCGGCTCCAGCCGTCAGCTCCCGCCGACGCCGTGGCAGAAGGTCAAGGCCAACATGTTCTCCATCGGCCGTCCGAAGGGAGCCGTGGCATGACCGAGAACCTCACGAAGAACGACGCTCCGGCGAAGGACACGACCGTCCCCATGGTCAAGGCCGAGGGGGTCCACAAGTCCTTCGGGGCCGTGGAGGTCCTCAAGGGCATCGACCTGGAGGTCAGGTCCGGCGAGGTGTTCTGCCTCATCGGCCCCTCCGGTTCCGGCAAGTCGACGTTCCTGCGGTGCATCAACCACCTGGAGAAGATCAACGCGGGCCGGCTGTACGTGGACGGCGAGCTGGTCGGCTACCGGCAGCAGGGCGACAAGCTGTACGAGCTGCGCGACCGTGAGGTCGCGATGAAGCGCCGCGACATCGGTATGGTCTTCCAGCGCTTCAACCTGTTCCCGCACATGACCGCCCTGGAGAACGTCATCGAGGCGCCGGTCCAGGTCAAGGGCGTGAGCAAGGCCGAGGCCAAGGAACGCGCGATGCAACTGCTGGAGCGCGTGGGGCTCGCGGACCGGGCGGGGTACTACCCCTCGCAGCTCTCCGGCGGCCAGCAGCAGCGTGTGGCCATCGCGCGTGCCCTCGCGATGGACCCGAAGCTGATGCTGTTCGACGAGCCGACCTCGGCTCTCGACCCGGAGCTGGTCGGCGACGTCCTCGACGTGATGCGCGACCTCGCCGAGTCCGGCATGACGATGGTCGTCGTCACCCACGAGATGGGCTTCGCCCGCGAGGTGGGCGACTCGCTCGTCTTCATGGACGGCGGCGTGGTGGTCGAGTCGGGCAACCCGCGGGATGTTCTGACGAACCCCCAGCACGAGCGGACGCAGTCGTTCCTGTCCAAGGTGCTCTAGCGGTACGGGCGTAACGACGGTACGTCGCGAAGGGGCGGTACGGATCTCCCGTACCGCCCCTTCCGCGTGCGCGCTACCTGACCGCCAGCAGCAGTGTGTCCGAGGGCGAGCACCACACCGGGCGGGCCTCGGCGAAGCCCTTCTCGCGCAGCACGCGCGCGTGCCATGCGGCGGAGGGCGTCTCGCCGTCGGCGTGCTCGCCGTAGATCTCGAAGCGGCGGGCGGTCGGCGCGGCGAGTACCGGGTCCTTCGCCGCGAGCTGCCACCACTCGGCCCAGTCGAGGGCGCCGTCGCGCAAGCCACGCTCCCCGCGTTCGCGCCGGTGCGCCCGCTCGGCCGCGTTGATCCGAGGCGTGGTGTCGTCGATCATGTGGTCGGCGTTCATGAAGACGCCGTCGGGGGGGACGAGTTCCGCGATCCGGCCGTAGAGGGCCTGGAGGGGGTCGGTCCGCAGCCAGTGAAGGGCCGTGGCGGTGAGAACCGCGTCGTACGTGTCGTGCGGCAGACGCGCCGGCCAGTCGGGGTCCTTGAGGTCTGCCTCGACGAGGGTGACCCGGTCGTCACCCCGGAACGTGCCGCGGGCGATGGTCAGCAGCGCGGGGTCGAGGTCCACGCCGGTACTGGTGGCCCCGGGGAAGCGGGCGAGCAGCCGGGCGGTGATGCTTCCGGTGCCGCAGGCGAGATCGAGGACGCGGGGCGTGTCGCCCACGAACGCCTCAACCATGTCGAGCATGATCCGGAAGCGGTCCTCGCGATCGGGCATGTACCACTCCTGCTGGCGGTCCCAGCTCTCCTGCCAGGCGCCCCAGTCGGTCCCCGCCGTGATGTCCGTGTCCGCCATCGCGAGCCTCCGTCCTCCCCGTCACGTAATACCCTTGATGCACGATCGTCTGTTACCCGACCTCATCGACGACCATAGAGCGCCACGGTAAGGACTACAAGTGGAACTGGCCTATTACTCGGATTTCGCCGTACGCCTCGTGAACAGCGAGGAGCCGGTCCGGGGCAAGGACTCGCTCACCTCGGTGGAGGCCGTGCGCGACCTCTTCGGCGTCAACCAGTCCGCGGCCCGCCGCGCCACCGACGCCGATGTGACCCGTTTCCGCTCGGTCCGGGCCCGGCTGCGCGCGGTCTTCGAGGCGGCGGACCAGGGCGACGAGACACTCGCGGTGGACCTGCTGAACTCCCTGCTCCTGGAGTTCCCGGTGAGCCCGCAGATCTCCGGGCACGACCACCGGGACGAGGACGGCCGCCCGCTGTGGCACATGCACCTCGCGGACCACCCGTCGAACGCGACCGCGGGCTTCGCGGCGATCGCGGCGATGGGTCTCGCCTTCCATCTCACCGAGTACGGCGTGGACCGCCTGGGCCTGTGCGAGGCGGCGCCGTGCCGCAACGCCTACCTCGACACCTCGACCAACCGCTCCCGGCGGTACTGCTCGGACCGCTGCGCCACCCGCGCGAACGTGGCCGCCTACCGCGCCCGCAAGCGCCTGGAGGCCGACCGGTCGCCCAGCACGGGCCGGGCCGCCGTGAGCGCCCAGCGCACCACCGTGAGCGGCGAGCGCTGACCCTCCTTGAGCGGCCGGTAGCGCAGCCACACCCTCCCGAGGACCAGTTCCTCGGGAACGGTGCCGTAGTCGGTGCTGTCCCCGCCCGCGTACGGATTGTCGCCGAGCACCCACCAGCCGCCCTCGCGCCGTTCCACGGCGCGCTTGACGACCAGCAGGTCCTGCTGGAAGGGATGCCGCAGGACGATCACGTCACCCGGACGCACCCGCGCCCCGTACTGGAGCAGCAGCTGGTCCCCATGGTGCAGCGTCGGCACCATGGACGGCCCCCTCACCTCCGCCAGCCCGAACGGCAGCAGGGCCCTCGTACGCTCGATCTCCTGTGACAGCTCCGGCATCACCGGCACCTCCCCGGTCCGATCCTCCACCAGTCCCAGTTTCACCCCGGACTTTTGTCGTAAGCCCATGGGGGCACTCGCGAAAACCCGTCCCCTACGGAGTAATGTCCCACCTGAGAAGACGATCACGAGGAAGGACAGCTTCATGCTCTCCCGCCTGTTTGCCCCCAAGGTCAAGGTCAGCGCCCACTGCGACCTGCCCTGTGGCGTCTATGACCCGGCCCAGGCCCGCATCGAGGCGGAGTCGGTGAAGGCCGTGCAGGAGAAGATGGCCGCAAACGACGACCCGCACTTCCAGGCTCGCGCCACCGTCATCAAGGAGCAGCGCGCCGAGCTCGCCAAGCACCACGTCTCGGTGCTGTGGAGCGACTACTTCAAGGCCCCGCACTTCGAGAAGTACCCGGAGCTGCACCAGCTGGTCAACGACACCCTGAAGGCCCTCTCGGCCGCCAAGGCGTCGACCGACCCGGCGACGGGTCAGAAGGCTCTGGACTACATCGCCCAGATCGACAAGATCTTCTGGGAGACCAAGAAGGCTTGATCTTTCTTCATGCCTTCTGACCTGCGATTATTCTGGTTGCAGTGTCTCCGAGTCCGCACCCGGTCCGCAGGCCGCCGAGAACGGCGTCCATGACGGTCCGGGTGCGGTCTTCTTCGCCCGGCCAGAGGTGCGCGTAGATCCGCAGCGTGATGACGGCGGACGCGTGGCCGAGGACGAGCTGGACCTGCTTGACGCTCGCTCCGCCGGCGATGAGGGCGGAGGCGTAGAAGTGGCGCAGGTCGTGGGTCACCATGTGCGGCAGTTCGACGGGCTTACGGCCCTCGCGCTCGGCCGCCTCGTTCTCCGCCGCTTGAAGCGTCCTGCGGGCGCAGTTCCACTCCGTCTTCCAGCGACGGTAGTTGAGCGGTTCGCCCTCCTCCATCGTGAACAGCCAGTCCTTGGAGGGGCGTGCGGCGAGGTGCGTGATGAGGGCGTCTGTGACGACCTCGCCGACCGGGACGGTGCGCCGGGACTTGGCGGTCTTCGGCGGGCCGATCTTCCCGGACTGGAGGCGCTGGCGCTCGACGCGGATGGCGCCGTCCTTGAAATCGACGTCCGACACCTTGAGGCCGAGCAACTCGCCTATTCGCAAGCCCGATCCGGCGAGCGTGACGATCGCCGCGCGGATGTACGGCGGCATCACGCGGGCCATAGCCTCGACCTGCGCAACCGTGGGTGGGGTGACCTCCTCGTCCTGCATGGGCGGGAGGGTGATCCGGCGGCACGGACTGGAGGCGATGACCTTGTCCTCGACGGCCGCCGTCATGAGGCGTACGAGGACGTCGTAGACGTTGCGCACGCTGCCGGGGCCGAGTTGCTCGGACAGGCTCTTGAAGAGCACCTGGAGGTCGTTGCGGCGTATCGCCGCCATGGCGCGGGCGCCGAGCGCCGGGACGAGGTGGAGCCGGAGTGCGTTGTCGGTGATCCGCTCGCCCGCCTCACTGGCGATGAGCGACTCCTCCCACTTCTTCGCGTACTTCTCGAACGTGATCCGTCCGGCCTGCGGGTCGACGTACAGGCCGGTGACGATGCTGGCCGTGACCTCGTCGAGCCAGCGCTGGGCGTCGAGCTTCCGGTCGAAGTGGCGGGCGTGCTCCTTGCCGTCAAGGTCGCGGTAGCGGGCCCGCCATTTGCCGTTGGGGCGCTTCTGGATGTTCGCCAAGTGGCTTCTCCCTTGGGTTGGTTATCGGTGGTAGCTGCCGCCCTCGATGTGCTCGGTGAGGGTGCGGGCGTCGCGCTCATCGCCCATGAGGCGAAGGCACTGCTCGTGAATGGCCCGCGAGCTCTCGGGGTGGGTCTGGATGTACCCGGCGATGCCGACGACGGCGTGGTGCAGGCGGTCCTCGGCGTCGCGTGTCTCGTAGTACGCCTCGACGGCTTCCTGGACGAGCCGTCTGCTGTCGAGGTCCAGCCCCTCTAGCGGCGGGGACATCAGCTCTTCGAGGGGCAGCTCGAAGACGCGGGCGAAGGCGAGGGCTTCGTCGACGTTGATACGGCGGCGCGGGGTGCCGTTTTCGATGCGCCAGACCGCGGTCTGGTTCATCTTGACGCCGGCCTTGGACACCCGGTCCGCCAGCTCGATCGTGCTCCATCCCCTGACCTCGCGCTCCAGCGCCACCCGCGCGGCGATGTTGCCCTCGCTGTAGAGCAGCGGCACCTCACCGCCGTCGGCCTTGTCGCCTGCCATCGAACCTCCACCCTGACCGTTGCTTTCCCAATTGAAACATGACCTTCCCGATTTGGCTAACCGGCGATCGTCGAGTACAACCTATGCAGAACGAAGTGCCACCTAGTCGATTGGGAATGCATGCGATATCTGACCACCGCCGAGGTCGCCGAGCGCTACCGCACAGCCGAGAGCACCGTCCGCTACTGGCGCCAGATCGAGAAGGGGCCGCGCGGCATCAAGATCGGCAAGCGGGTGCTGTACCCCGAGGCCGAGCTGCTGCGCTACGAGCGGGCGCTGATCGAGGGCCGAGACGAGTGGGGTCTGGCCTCCTGAGCCGCCGGAGGCCCGGGACACGGAAACGGCCCTCGGCGCGTCAACGCCGAAGGCCGGAGAGTCCCCCGCACACAGCCCATCCCTGAACGAACAAGCCGACGAGGGGCTGGACCTTGCCCGTCCTGCCCCTCGTCTGAGAGGAACGTCTATGGAGGACTCTACGTCCCCCACCAACCCGAACACGGTCCCCAAGGTCAGCTGGCCCGAGGTCACGGTCCCCGGCCAACGCGTCCCCGGACGCCGCGGGGACGAGCATTCTGCTGCTGCAGTATCAGGGGACCGTCCCCTCGACGCATCCCGTCCCCTGTCGGCGCGAACCACGGTCCCTATATCCAATTCCGTTGGAGACGTGCAGGTCAGTGGCATCGGCACGCCAACGGGGACCGGTCCCCAAGACTCTGGAGTTGCACCATGGGACCGCAGTGGGGACCGGGACAGCGGCCGTCACCTGTCGCCGGGGACCGACGTCCCCGGGGAGCCGGCCGAGCAACAGGAGATCGCAGCCACCGATGGCGGGACACGCGCCGGCGGCCATGAAGGCGCCGGTGCTCAGGTGGCCGCTGACGGGGTCGCGCTGCTGGACGAGTTGCAGGCAGCGATCGGCAAGTACGTGGTACTGCCCAACGAGGAGGCGCTGACCGCTGTCACCTTGTGGGTGGCGGCCACGCACATCCAGACGGCTCTGCAGCATGCTCCGCGTCTCGCGGTGGTGAGCCCGACGAAGGGGTGCGGCAAGTCCCGGGTTCTGGACGTGCTCCACGAGACCGTGCACCAGCCGATGATGACGGTGAACACCTCCCCGGCGGTCATCTTCCGGATCATCGGCAAGAACCCTCCCACCCTGCTGGTGGACGAGGCGGACACCATCTTCGGCCCCAAGGCGAGCGGTGACAGTGAGATCCTGCGCGGCCTGCTGAATGCCGGGCACCAGCGCAACCGGCCCGCCTGGCGAATCTCCGGTCCTGAGCACAAACCGACCCCGTTCCCCACCTTCGCCATGGCCGCCATCGCGGGTATCGGCGACCTGCCGGACACGGTCATGGATCGGGCGGTCGTTCTGCGGATGCAGAAGCGTAAGCCGGGCGAAAAGGTCACCCCGTTCCGCTCCCGGTATTCGGTGCCGGAACTCAACGCGCTGCGTGACCGGCTGACCGCCTGGCTGGGTCCCCTGCGCGGGCAGGCTGCCCGCATGGTGCCGCACATGCCGGTGGAGGACCGGGCCGCGGACACCTGGGAGCCGCTGGTCATCATCGCCGACCTGGCTGGCGGCCAGTGGCCCGCCCAGGCTCGTGCTGCCTGCACGGTCATGACCAGCCACGAGGCGGCCCAGGACGAGCAGAGCAGCCTGAAGACGCGGCTCCTGCGTGACATCCACCGCATCTTCGCGCAGGCGGACAACCCCGAGGCTCTGGCCACTCAGGATCTGGTCGCCGCACTGCTCCAGGACGCTGAGGCCCCGTGGGCGGAGCACGGCACCAAAGGGCTGAACGCCTACCACCTGAGCAACCTGCTGCGGGACTTCAACATCAGCCCGGCCAACTACCGGTTCGACAAGGGCAGGCAGGCCAAGGCGTACATGCGCAACCGGTTCCTGGACGCCTGGGCCCGCAACTGCCCGGACCTCGTCGAGGCGGCACCCGAGCCCGAACTCGGCGCCGCCCCCGCCCGCATGCCGCAGGGCAGGCCGCCCGCCGCCCCGGCGGGGACGCTGCCTGTCGGCCCGCCCGGTGGCCCCGCCGGACCGAAGCGCGCTCACTGATCCACCGGGGTCCGTATCACTTCGTCGCATCCGTCCCCGCGCAGGTCAGCGCGGGGACGGACTCTGTCGCCGGGACGGAGTTCTCCGTACCTGCCCGCGTCTCCGTACCTGCGCTGACCAGGCGTGCGACGGATGCGACGGACGTGACACCCCGATCCCCCTCTCCTTTGGAGCACCACCATGCACACCGAGAACGACACGAACCCCTCTTCCTCCCGCCGCTGGGGTTGGTTCAGCCGGGACCGACGAACAGCAGCAAGCTGGAGCGAACGAGCCCCTAACGGGGCTTCGTCCGCGCTTGCCTCCGCCCCTGGGGTGGCGGCGGGAGAGGGAGTCGGGCGCCAGCGGGCGCCCGAGCCTGAGGAGGGGGTGAACGAACCCCGCACCGCGTCTACCGCCGACAGCACAGAGCAGCCCGTCGCCGACTCCGTCACCCCACACGCCGCACCGACCGCCCGTCAACCGCCCGCCGCCATTGAGCAGCCCTCGTGGCGTGAGCCTGACGCCCCCGCGCTGCCCGCGCGGATGAACCGCAAGCGCACCGTCGAGAAGCGCGACCAAGAGAAGAAGATCCGCTTCACGCCGACCGCGGTCCGTCTCATCGACGCCGAGGCCAAGCGGCGCCACCAGAAGTTCGCCGGCTTCGTCGGCGACGCCGCCCTCGCCGTTGCGCTCGGCAAGGCGGGCATGGTCGGCAGCCCAGAGGACGACCCCCGTCCGCCCTCTGGTGGAGGCCATCGAAGCGCACACCAAGGCGCTGAACCGGATCGGCACCAACCTCAACCAGATCACGACAGCCATCCACTCCGCGCGATACCCGAGCGCGCCGAGGCCGTCCTCGACCGCATTGAGCAGGCCGCCCAGGCCAGTTACGCACTCATGGACCGGCTCCTGGCGGAAGGAGCCGGTCATGGTGCCTGACGTCTCCACCGGCTCCAGCACCCTCGGCCTGATCAACTACCTCTTCGGCAAGGGACGGCGCGACGAGCACACCGACCCCCACATCGTGGCCGCCTGGGACATGGCCGGCACCCCTGACCCCGGCCACGACCCCGAGGCCACCTACACCCGGCTCGCCCGGCGCCTGGACCACCACGTCGACCTCCGCACCCGGGAGCTCGGCGGAAAGCAGCCACCGCAGCATGTGTGGCACTGCCCCGTGCGCACCGCGCCCGGCGACCGCTACCTCACCGACGCTGAGTGGGCCGAGGTTGCCCGCCGCGTCGTAGCCGCCACGGGCATCGCCCCCGCAGGAGACGACAAGGCATGCCGCTGGATCGCGGTCCGGCACGCCGACGACCACATCCACATCATGGCCACCACCGTCCGAGCAGACGGCCGCCGCCCTCGTACGAACCGGGACGGATGGCGGGCACAGCTGGAATGCCGCAAGATCGAGGCCGAGTTCGGGCTGCGCCGCCTGAAGTCCGGTGACCTCACCGCCCCGCGTACCCCGACCGGCGCTGAGCGGGCGAAGGCGGAACGCCAGGGTCGGGAGGAGACCGCGCGGGAGTGGCTGCGCGAGCAGGCGTACGCGGTCGCCGCCGCCGTACGCAGCATCGACGAGTACTTCACGGTGCTGCGCTCCCTCGGCATCCAGGTCAGGCCGCGCATCGGCCCCGAGACGGGCGAGGTGACCGGCTACAGCCTGGCCGCGCCCGGCGACACTGCCCAAGGCGAGCCGATCTGGTACGGCGGCTCAAAGCTCGCCCCCGACCTGTCCTACAACCGGCTCTGCGAACGCCTTCCCATCCAGGAGCTGGCCGACCGCCCTCAAGAGCTGGCTGACCCGGCCGAACCGTGGCACCGCGCCGAAACCGCCATCCGCGACGCCCACGCCGTCCTCAACTGGGGGGACGACGCGGTGGCCCAGGGGCACCTGGATGCCTTCGGCGACGCCCTCCACAACCTGGCCCTCACCACCAACGGCGAGCACCGGGCCGAACTGCAAGCCGTCGCAAGGGCGTTCAACCGCGCCCGCCGCTCGGCGATCCGGGCCGACCACCAAGCCGCCACCGCCTTCCGGGAAGCCGCCAAGGAACTCGCCTACGCCCCACATGGTCGGGGCGGACTCGCCGTCGCCCTGATCTTCGCCGCGCTCCACTTGGCGCGCGCCGCCGCCAAGTGGCGTGAGCAGCGCGGCCACGAGCAGCAGGCCGCCGCGGCCGAGGAAGCCTTCCGCCACCTGCAGGCTGGTTACCAGCAGACCGCCCAGCCAGTCCTGGCCGATCTCACCCGTCGCGCACCACGCGCCACAACCGCCAGCCGTTTCGAGCAGGATCTGCGCGCGGCCCTCCCCGACCACGCCGACGGCGTCCTCGCCGATCCCGCTTGGCCGGCCTTGACCACGACCCTCGCCCGCGCCGAGACCGCTGGCCACAACCCCCGAGACCTCTTGGCCGAGGTCGCCGCACGGCGAGAACTCGACAGTGCCGAACGCCCTGCCGAGGTTCTCAACTGGCGCATCACCGTGCAGCCGAACAGGCGAGCACAGGCAGCTCGCAGCCGGAGCAGCCGCATCACCACACCCGTGACGCCCACGCCACAACCCACGCCCACGACGGTGATCGAACGGCCTGCGGAACGCGGCCGCCGGCGATAGCCAAGTCGCCTCTCAGCGACGGCAGACGAGGATGCCGCCGAGACACCTGACCTCGAAGGTGCCCTTTCGGGCGATGTGATCGGCAAGGATCGTGCGGGCCCGCTCGATCGTGGCCTCGAAGGGCACCTCGTGCTGGTCCGCCCACGCCCGGTACGAGGCCATGTGCGCGATGACCGGCTCCGGGTCGTGGACCGTGATGGTGCCGGGCAGTTCGATCGTCTCCACCCGGCCGAACTCCTCCCGCAGAAAGGCCGGGGCCTTCTCCAGGGAAAAGCGGGCGCTGAGCGAGATGCGGGCCGGGCCGCGTCCGGTGCCGAGGACATCGCCCGCGGCCCGCTGCCACAGGTCGTCGAGTTCGGCCTTGTCCAGGTCGCTGTTGGTGGAGGCGATCACCAGCCCGTCACGGGCCACGACGCGGGACAGCTCCCTGACCGCCTGCGGGATGTCCGGGACGTGGTACAGCATGTGCAGCGCCAAGGCGGCATCGACGCTCGCCGTGGCCAACGGCAGGCGGGTGGCATCCGCGACGGCGACAGGGCCGGGCACGCCGGCGAGGATGCCGGGGGCGATGTCCAGGCCGAGCAGGGCCAGCTCGGGCCGGTCGTCGCGGAGCCGCTGAATGAACTTGCCGTTGCCGCAGCCGACATCGACCACGCGCCCGCGTACGCCGCTCAGCTGTTCGGCGACGATGCCAGGCAGGTCGTAACGGGGTGTCTGCCACTGGTAGAGCGACTGCCGGGCGGCCAGGTCCCGGTCGCTGTTGTAGGCGCTTCCGGCGAGGCGGCTCCGGTCGGTGACGGCGGCGTCGCGTGCGGCGGACAGTTCGGTCACGTCGGCAGCTCCGGTGAGTGGGCGGCGGGTGAGGCCGCGAGGACGGCCGTGTGCTGGAGTCGTTCGCGTAGGTGGGCGGCCTGCGCGGCTCCACCGTACTGCGGCCCTCCCAGCTCCCGGCCCAGAGCGGTGAGCCGGCGCACGATGCTGGCCGACATTCGTTCAGGCGGGGATTCGAGGACGAATCCGAGCATCGCCTCAGTGCCGTCCAGGTCGCCCAGGAGCAGGTGACCGCGTGCGAGATCGACATGCGCGGCGAACAGGTCGCCGACCGACTGGTCGTCGTCCTCGGCACTGCGGTAGAGCCGGATCGCACTGTCCGCGCTGACGATGGCCTGCTGGACGTGTTCCCTCCCGCCCACGGCCAAGTGGCTCGTGCCCGCGTACGCGAACTGCTTGGCGGCCGGGAAGGCGAAGATGCCCGGCACCTCGTCATGGCCGGGCATTGCCTCACGGGAGCGCTCGGCATCCGCAAGGGCGGCCACCGCGCCCACCCGGTCTCCGGCTACGGCCAGCGCACGCGCCTCCAGGCTCGCCAGCCGGGCTCCGATGCTGCCGGGAGCCCGGTGGTGGCGGCCGGCCTGCGCCAGCCGCGCCGCCTGCTCGTACCGCCCAGTCCAGTAGGCGATCAGGGACTCCACGGCCCGCACCCAGGCCAGCATCCCCTCGTGCCCGACCGCCTCCGCACACGCCCGAGCGGTACGGGCGTGGGTGGCAGCGGAGTCGTAGTCGCCCAGGTCCAAGCAGACGTGCGCGGACAGCCCGCACAACCGTGAGGCCGCGACGTACAGGTCAGCAGTCTGCCGGGGATGCTGGCGCCCGCGCAGCAACTCGAACGCCCCGTCCCTCAGCCGCTTGATCTCGATGTACAGCTCCATCAGCGGATGGCTGACGTAGGCGCGAGCGAGCCGAGCAACATCGGCCTCCAACTGCTCGACGACGAACTCATCTGCGTTGCGCTGCGCGATGAACCGGGCGAAGTCCGCCGACATCGCCGCGTCCGCCGCCGACATAGCACCTGATCGCGAGGGCACCACAGGCCGCGCCGGAACGGTCTCCGCAGCCTTGTCTCCACCCTGGCGGCCCTTGCTGACCGCCACAGCACGGTCGAGCATTCCGATGTCGACGCCGAACACCTGAGCCAGGTACCTGCGGGTGTACGGAACCGGGATGCGCGCCTCGCGCTCGTAACGTCCAATCTCCTTACCGGTCTTGGCGGCCCGTCCCTCCAGGGCGTATTCGTCGGCCACCCGCTGCTGGGTCCAACCACGCCCAGTGCGCAACCGGATGAGCAACGCACCGATCCCCGTGTCACCCATCCCATCTCCCAGGAACATGCGAACTCTGGCCCCCATAGTGGCCCCCCGCATGGCCCTCACGCTGGCTCCCGACCCAAACGAGCGACAGCGGTTGGCTGTTGGCCATGCCCAGCAGACTGCCCGACGAGCCGGACACCCTCGCACCGGACCAAGCCCTCGACGGCGCCGTCGAGCACGAAACGATGCTCTTCGACCGGCGCCGGACCACCCCAGGCGCCGCCCGCTCCTTCGTCGCCGAGGTCCTTACCCAATGGGGCCGGACCGAACGCCTCGACGACATCCGCCTGTGCACCTCCGAACTGGCCACCAACGCCGTCCTGCACGGAGCGCCTGCGGGCGGTCAGGTCCTCGTACGCGTCGAACTGCACGCCACCGTGCTGCGCATCGAGGTGCACGACGGCGGCAATGGCGCACCCGCCAAGCGGGAGCTACGGGGCACGGCCGACGGCGGCCGTGGTCTGCATCTGGTCTCCGCAGTCGCCGACCACTGGGGCGTGGACGAACGCCAGGGCCCCGGCAAGTGCGTCTGGGCCGCCTTCCACCACAGCGCGGTGCGCACATGGTGACGCCTGCCCGCACCGAGTCCTTCACGCCGTCCGCCGGACTGATCGCCTCCCTGGCCACCACCACGTGGTTGGACACCACTCCGACCGGCGCCACTCTGTGCTGCCTCCTTCTGGTGCCCCAACCGCCCCGCAGCTGCTACGAGACGCCGGCCGTCATCGAGCAACGCATGCGCGAAGTCGCCGAAGCTCTGCACCTCGGCTCAGCGACCACACCCTCGCCGGACATCGGGCCACGCCTACGTCTGATCGCCCCGACTGAGGTGGCCCTGCGCTTCGACGGCACCCCCTACCGCAAACGCGTCCCCACCGGCCGCCCCTGGACTCTGTTGCTCGGCCAAGGGACCCCGGCGGCTCTCGTCCTCGGCCTCGACCCGCTCCCCCCGCAGCGCCGCACCTGCGGAGATCGACTCCTACCTGGACCGCGCCACGCTCCGCCAGCGCCTCCTCTTCGGCCACACCCGAACCGAATGAACCCCAACCCACCCCAGGGGGACATCCCGTGACGACCCACCCCGTCTCACCGAACACTGTCCTGGCCAACGCCCTCCACCACGCCGAGGACGTCCTGACCCCACGCATCCTGGCCACCCCACCCGAGCGGATCGTGCTGGTCGTCGGCACTCAGATCAACGGCGCCCCGCACGTCGGCACCTCACTCGTGCAGTCCCTGGCCTTCGCCATGGCCGCGCGCCTCCGCGACCGCTTCGGCATCCCCACCGAAGTCCTGTTCAGCGCCCTCGACAACGCCCCCTACGAACTGACCAGCGACCCGGTCAGCGGTCACCGCTACCAGCGCGCCTACGCCCAGGCCCTCGGTGACCAGGCACTGACCGACCTCGTCACCACCCTCTACCAACCCCTGTTCACCGCGCTCTCCCGACGTCTCGGCATCCCACACCGGGTCGAGACCTACAGCCAGCAGCAGGCCGGCGAACACTTCCGCCGCACCTGGCTCCGCCTCCTGCCTCGCCTCGACGCCGCCCGCTGGTGGCTCGCCCCCTCCACCGGCACCCCACACCTGCGCATCCCCTGCCCACACCCCGGCTGCGGCTGGGCCGAGAAACACGCCGAACGCACCCGCGCCCATCTCACCGATCGCGAGACCGCGCAAGTGGCTGCCGTATGCCTCCATCACGGCCCCTATCAGGCGGCAATCACCCCAACCGCAGGCGCCTACCTGGACCTGGCCACCCTGTATCGCAACCTCGTCAAGGAGCTGGCCCTGTCGAACCCGCACCCGCACGGCACGCTGCACGTCATGGTCAAGGGCGGCGACTGGGTCTTCGGCTCCCATCTGGTCGACGAGGCGCTCCAGGCCGTCGGTCTCACCCGCGCCCAGCTCCCCGCCCGGCTGTTCTGCCCGCAGGTCGTCACCGACACCGGCGCCAAGCTGTCCAAGTCGCTGATCCGCGACGGCCGTGCGCCCTTACCCGAAGGCGCAGCCGACTGGATGCTCGATGCCCGTCAGTGGCCCGGCACCGTCGTGGAGTACGCCGAGCAACTGCTGTCCATGACGGATACCTTGCTGTCCGACCCCCGCCATTTCTTCCGCTCGTACTCGGCCACCGAGATCGGACGGATGATGTCCGAACCAGCCACCAGGAGCGTTCCCGCCCCATGACTGACACCACCGCCCGCGTCCGCGAGCTCAACCTCTACCGCCAGTACTTCGAGCTCGTCGCCGCGGGCATCAAGACCATCGAGGTGCGGGTCAAATACCCGCACCTCGCCGACCTCTCCGCCGGCGAGGTCATTCGCTTCCGTATCAAGGGCACCGACGAGACCTGTGAGGTCAAGGTAAAGCGGGTCACCGAGTACCCCGACTTCGAGGCACTGCTCGACGGCGAGGGACCGGCCAACGTCAACCCGACCGCCACCCGCGAACAGCAGCTCGCCAACATCCGCACCATCTACCCGCCCGAGAAGGAAGCTCTGGGCGCCCTCGCCATCGAAGTTCAGCGCGCTGCTGCCTGATGCGACCTGAGCTGGAGGGCAGCTACTGCCGCCGGGGTCGGCTGCTCCGCATTCGGTGACTCGGCCGCGAACGCACGAACACATGGCTTGCCCGGCGCCTGAAGGGGCCTTGACCCCTGATCTTGGACACACGAGACACTGGATCCTGAGGATCTGAGGACGGACATCTCGTGGTCATGAAGAACTATCCGCCGCAGTTCAAGGCGGACGCGGTCGCGCTGTACCAGTCGCGGCCCCAGGCGACGATCCGGCAGGTCGCTGCCGATCTGGGGATCAACCCCGAGACCTTGCGGAACTGGGTGCGGGCAGCCGGCGCGAGCCGGCCGCGTGGACGCCGGGCGGAGGTGCCAGCCGAGCCGCCGACACCGCTGGAGGCGGAGAACGCCGCTCTGCGCCAGAAGGTCCGCGAGCTGGAGGAAGAACGCGAGATCCTGCGCAAGGCGGCGAAGTATTTCGCCGGGGAGACGCGCTGGTGAACCGCTTCCAGTTCGTTGCCGACCACCAGCGCCGCTACGGCGTGAAGCGGCTGTGCACCATCCTGGGCATCGCCCGCTCCAGCTTCTACTACTGGCGCTGGACGGCCGCTGACCGGGCCGCCCGGCAGGCGGCCGATGCCCACCTCGCCACCCGGATACGAGCCGTGCACAACGAATCGGGCGGCACCTACGGCGTTCCCAGGATCACCGCCGAACTCCGCGACGGCGGCGAGCGAGTCAACCACAAGCGCATCGCTCGGGTGATGCGCAGCATCGGCCTGGCAGGACTGCGGCTGCGGCGCAGGCACCGCACCACGATCGCCGACCCGGCCGCGGCGAAGGCCCCGGACCTCATCGGCCGCGACTTCACCGCGAGTGAGCCGAACACGAAGTACGTCGGCGACATCACCTATCTCCCGCTGGACGGCGGGAAGTTCCTCTACCTGGCCACCGTGATTGACCTCGCCTCACGTCGCCTGGCCGGCTGGGCGATCGCGGACCACATGCGCACCGGTCTCGTCACCGACGCCCTGGCCGCCGCCGAACACACCCGCGGCAACCTCGCTGGAGCGGTGATACACACCGACCACGGAGCCCAGTACACCAGCCGGGCCTTCGCCGACGCCTGCCGCCAAGCCGGCGTCCGCCAGTCCATGAGCGCGATCGGCTCCAGCGCGGACAATGCACTCGCCGAGTCCTTCAACGCGACCTTCAAACGCGAGACGCTCCAGGGCCGCAAGACCTGGCCCAGCGAACGCGAGGCCCGACTCGACGCGTTCGGCTGGCTCAACCGCTACAACACCCGACGCCGTCACTCCCGCCTCGGACAACGCAGTCCCATCGCCTACGAGACAGCACTCGCCACGACAACAACTACTCTGGCCCAAGCCGCATAGCCGGTGTCCAAGAATCCGGGTCAAGGCCCAAGGGCATCGTCGCCCACTGTGCTCGCAAAAACACCGGCCTGATCTACCCGAAGCGGCCGAAGGGAGTAACCGTGGCCCAGCCACGTACCGATGACGACTCTGGTGCGCAATTCGTGACGTCGGGTCGGCTGGGTGCGGCATGATCACGGGTGCGGTCGCTTCCCTGTCGTGCGGCTGCGGGGGTGATGTG
>NZ_JBIARC010000039.1:0-81492 GCF_042889625.1 Streptomyces sp. NPDC002573
CAGGCCAAGCAGATCAACGCGGTGATGCTGACCTGCGGCACCTACGACGCGGCGGGTGACTTCGCCTACCGGGTCGGCCTGCCCGGCAAGAGCGGAGTCGGAGGCGGGATCATCGCGGTCGTGCCCGGCCGCTGCACGCTGTGCGTCTGGAGCCCGGGCCTGGACGAGCGCGGCAACTCGGTGGCGGGCGTCGCGGCACTGGACCGGTTCACGACCCTCACCGGACTGTCCGTATTCTGAACGAGCCGTCGGCCGTAGTCCCGCTCCTCGACCTCTCCGGGCGGCGGGGGACGATCAATTAGCGTGCCCACGCCCCGTCCCCGGCATCCGTCTCTGGGTCGGGGATGCGCCGCACCCACCACCTACACAGGCGCGAGCCCAGTTGGGAGTGCCCAGCGGGCAGTTCGACGCGGTCGGATTCGACGGCGGCACGATCGACCAACCGGGCGGCATGCCGCCAGCCCAGCTTGGCCAGCACGGTCTGGTTGGCCTACGCGCCGCCGCATATGGCAGCCGGCGCCGCTCCAGGAAGGCGCAGCGCCCCGTCGCGGCCGTAGACCTAATGGGCGGCCACCCACATCCGCCCCTCGGACAGGTCGGACAGGGCCGGGTCGATCATCGCCTCGGCGAGTCGGGACTTCACCGCGAAATCCACCAGGTCGGGGACGTGAGCGCCCCTGCAGTGCTCCCGGTCCCGAATCCACTCCTGGCAGATACAACTCGCGGTCAATCAGCGCCTGACCAGCCCTGGTGGCCCAGGACATCATCACGTCGATCTGACAGGCGAAGGCCCAGAGCCCCGGAGTGCTGCCTGGCCACGGCGGACGAGGCGTGCCGCGCTTGGCGAGGCCGGTCTCGTCCACCGCCAGCCCTTCGCCGCCCGGGGCCCACCCCCGCCCGTCGTCAGCGAGCCCGGTGATGACGTAGCGTCGGGGGAAGTCGCGCAGTGTATCCTCGTCCCACGCCGCCCCGCCGAGCAGGTGATGCTGGTTCCACGGCCTGACGTCCCCGGCATGCTCGGCCATCTGCCAGCCGTCCTGCGCGAGAGCGGTGCCAGCAGCGCGCGGACGCAGGACGCGGCCCGCCGCCACACCTCCACGCGCAGGAACACAACGCCGACCTCCAGCAGTAGTTCCTCAGCCGATCCGACTGCTCCGCGGCCCAGTCCGCATCCGTGGCCGCGGCCGAGATATCCAGCAACTCTGCCTGCATACTGAGAACTTGTTTGGCTTCAGAGACTCACAGGACTGCTGAATCCGGAAGGCGATGATGACAAGCCCGCCCTGCCGCCGATCTCCCTGGTGAACAACTACCTCATCTCCTGGTTCCTGACCGCTGACGTCGTCGAATCCCTACGGCGCCGTGCCGTCGACGGTGGCAGTTACCGCGTGCATGTCTCCCTCACCCGGGTCGCCCTGTGGATCCTGTCCATGGGCATCTTCGACCAGGACTACGCCACCGAGACCGCAGGCACCGGCGAACACCATGCCTACCCCGACCCCGATGTCTTCACCGCGCAGCCCCCTCGGGCACTACCAGGGCATCACCGACCAGGTGAAGATGTTCGACACCCCAGGCGCATACCGACACATCCCCGTCCCCCGCGGCTCCTGCCGCCCGGAATGGGTGCCCGCCCACTGAGCCTGCAGGCCCGGCAAGAAGCCGCAGCAGGAGGCGAGTTTGGTGCCGCCGATGGAAGAACCGCAGTCCGGTTTCTGCCAAACGCGCCGGGCGGGCGGTCTGACAGAAACCGGACTGTGCGTACGGCCGAGCAAGGCCGGTTCTGCAGCGAAATGGGCGCGGCGCAGACCCTTCAGTTGTAGATCACGGTGGTTGCGGTACTTCGGTCAGCTGGTCATCCCGTTCGTCGACATCCGCCTCAGCCTGGCGGATCCATTCGCGCAGCGAGGGCGGATGGCGGGGTTGAGCTCGGCTGCCGCTACATCCGCACCGCACGCTGACGCAACTCCAGCGTGTGCGTTCTGGGAGCGGCCATGGTCACAGGTCGTCTCAAGAAGACCAGAGGGCCTGCGATCAGCAGCATCGTGCTGGGACCCGACATTGGGCTCTTCATGGTGCGACGACGCTCATGGACCCACAGCGGATTGAGTCTGGGGGCCCTTGGTCAGGCTGTGCCAGGCGCGGTTCACTTTTTCCGCGCGAGCGCTCTCGCCGCAGGACCGTGTAAGGAAGGCGAGCCTTGAGAACGACCATCCGCGTTGCTGTTTCGTCGGGGTTTTCCCTCCTCCTCGTACTGTCGGTGGCCAATCGACAGAGCGCCTCGGCTGCTGAATTGAACGCCTCCCAGCAGGTGTACAGCGACTCGGGCCGTCCGCTCGGGGCCAGCAGCGGTGGCGGGGGCGCCCGGCTGGCGATGCATGTCCTGACGGCCGGCGGGGGAAAGTGCCTCAG
This sequence comes from Streptomyces sp. NPDC002573, assembly GCF_042889625.1. Lineage (NCBI taxonomy): Bacteria > Bacillati > Actinomycetota > Actinomycetes > Kitasatosporales > Streptomycetaceae > Streptomyces > Streptomyces sp. NPDC002573. The sequence goes on from NZ_JBIARC010000039.1 coordinate 2,413, forward strand.
CGTCGGCCTCCCGGTGGGAAGTTCCCGGATGGAGGACAGTGCGCTGGTCCTATGGGACTGCGGTACCAATGCGAACCTTCAGACATTCAACCAGCAGGACAATCACGACGGAAGCTGGACGTACTGGTTCTCCGACGGGGCGGGGGTGAGGTACTGCCTGGACTCCAAGGCCGGGCATCACGACAACGGGACGAAGCCGGGCTTCCTGCGGTGCGGCGGCGGTATCGCCCAGAAGTGGGCAATCGGTAGGCAAGGCCAGGTGCAGAGCGTGGACAGTCCGGGCAAGTGCCTGGACGATACAGACTCAAAGACCACCAACGGCAACCCTATGCAGCTGTGGACCTGCACCGACGACCCCGGCTCCGTACCGGCTGCCGCGCGCATCGCGCCCACTGCCGCTCGCTCACGGACCGCCACCGTCCGTGCAAGACCGACCTACCGCACCAGGACCGCCTATTCGTCAAGCCCGAGCAGGCGCGCGCCGTCGGCCTCCCCTGCACGACCCGAGAAGTTGCAGAGGCCCTCCCCCGAGGCGCAGCCGGCCCCAGCGGTGACCCACACCACGGCGTCGCTGGAGCCGGGACTTCTCCTGGTGCCGCCCGCCCCGTCGCAGCCCACACCGTCGGCACGCGTCCAGCCTTGGGCGGGGGATGTCCAGTTGACGCCATCCTCACGTTCGGGCACCTCACTCGTGATCGGCTTTGGCGTCTTTGCCGCGCTGGGGTGTCTGATTGCCTGGCGTCTCCCGGTTCGGAAGTGGCTTGGGCGACGCCCGGCGGTGTCATCGTCCACTGGACCGCGTGCGAGTTCCACCCGGGTGGTCGGCCGTCACCGTCGGCAGCCACTGGGCTCTGGCAACGAGAGGACGCCTGCTGTCGCGAGCGCTGTCCCAATTGCACAGCAGGGGTCCGGTGCCCTAGACGACGCAAATTCGTCAGGGCCGCGCAGCAGTGCCGCGCAGCTGCCGGTCGAGGTTGGGAGGCCGGCACCGGCACGTTCGGTGGGACGCCTCAGACTGTCCCGGACCAGGCCAGGCCCGCGATCTGCAAGCCCGGATGCCGCGCAGTCCAGATCGCAGACTCAGCTGGACACCGGTCTCCTCAACTTTTCGGGGCGTCCACGAATGTGGGGTCGGTTGGGTCTGCGCCGTCCCACCGACACCGGGCAACCTACTCCTGGGGTTCTTCAGGGGAAGCATCCCACCGGGGCCCTCGACATGGACCGGGCTGGCCAGCAGTCGGCGACCGCTTGCCGTGTGATCAAGGGTGGTGTCGTGTTCGACGCCCCGGAGCATCGGCTCGATAACGAGAGCCTGGCACCCTGGTGGCAACCGCACTCGCAGTTGTTCACCGTCTTCACTCGCTATGAAGCGGCATCGTCGTGCTTCCGCATCGGGACGCGTTTGTTCGACCCACTTAAGCTTGCTGAGCTCATCCGGGAACACTCGGGATGGAGCGGTCGGCCGGTTCTGATGGTCAGCAATGAGCAGATCGGTGGCTGGGCCGTGCAGCTGGTCGCCGACTACCTGCAGACTCCGGTCCTCACGGGAGGCGACCGGGACAGGTGGTGGGCCATGCGCCCGCAGCGGGCTGGCCGCGCCTGGGCTCCGGCGGTTAATGTCCCGGGCCCGTATCCCTTTACCGCCGCCCAGCTGTCTCGGCTGAGCCGGTTTCCCGTCAGCTCCGCTCAGCATGTGCTGGGAGCGGCCCCCGGAGCTCCCGCGATCGTGGAAGCTCGCAGTGTGGACGACCGCGGGCTCGCTCTCGTTGAGCACGATCAGCAGGGCGCCGAGGAGTTGCTGCGGAAATTTGACGACTGGCGTGGCACGGCTTGGCGCCCCGGTTTGTTCGGAGTCGCTGTCATGAGGTCGTCTGGAGAACCCAGCGCGCCCTATTGCGTTGGTATCAGCCGCTGCACCCTGTGGGACCTATCACGAGGGCTGTGGAGTGTGCGTGAGCGATGGCAGACGGAGGGCAGGACACTTGTCGTGGTTTCGGAAACGTCGGTGGCCGACCGCGAGCTGCGACTGCTGTCGATCTATCTGCACGGAGCGGATGCTGCGGCTCAATGCGTACGCACGGAGGATGGCATCAACCCGGAGACGCTGTGCGAGGCGCCGACCTCGGACGCCGAAGAGAGGCTTCCATCCGCTTCCCTGCCCGAGACGTCCACAAGCCGGGGACACATCGCACCGCAGACGAGGGCAGTGAGCTCTACGGCACTGTCATCGGGTGACAGTGAAACGACCGGGACTGAAGCCGGACGCCTGGGCCTGGACAGTGCCGCCCCACCTGTCGCAGCAAGGGTGTCGGGGGCCTCGCTTGTGGAACAAACGTCCCCAGCCGGACCGGCGCAGGAAATGGCCCACGAATCTGTCCGAGAGCAGGGGACACGCGAGCGCGTCCTGCATGCTCCTCCTGGAATACGGCCAGGCCACCGGAGCACTCCCAGGGAGCGCTCCCTGTTCCGTGAGCGCCTCCAGCACAGATACGACCTGCACGCTCGCTCCGTCGTCCGTGTCCTTGCCACGCAACCTGGGTTGCGTTCACTGTCGGGAGACGGACCGGACTCCGCCGTCTGCGACCTGGTCGCAGTGATGACCCTCCTGCGCAATGAGTGGCCGACAGGCGAACACCTGAACGAGTTTCCCGCGGACCTCGCTGCGGCCTGGGCGGCTTGCGTCGCATCGGGCTTGCGTCGCCTGCCGTCCTACCGAGGCGCTGCGCAGTACACCATGAGCATCTCGAGCGTTGAAGCCGCTCGCTATGTGCCGGGCCAGGTGGTCCTCCAGCCTGAAGTTATCCGGGCTGTCCCAGCTCCGGCCCCGGCCGCCGGAACCGACACCGTATTTCTGGTCTGGTCCGTCGGCGGTCGGCGCACCGATGCGCTGCGCACTGGCAAGGCCACGATCCTGATTCCCGGCAACAGTGAGTTCAAGGTTCTGGCGGCAGAGAACTTGGCCGACGACAGCGGGAAAAAGCGGTTGTGGGTTCTGCTCCGGGAGCTTACGGCGGCAGAGCAGTGCAGTGAGGCCGAGATTGACCGGACCTCCAAGCTCGGTGAGCTCGACGAAGAAGACATGGCCATCCGATCACGACTGCTCAAGATAGCCGATGGCGGTTCGGGAACCAGCCAGAGCGAAGCACGAGCCGGGAGCAACCTAAATCCCTGACCGGCGTTCTACAGCACCGCGGGACTGGGCCCCTGGGCTCTTCTTCTTCCCACTGACGACTGCTGAAGTTGGACTGTTCCCGTACTCTGCTGAGTACTCCCTGATCTTTGAACTCCGACGGAGCCGAACGATATGCACAGTGTTTCTCCGACGGGGCCACAGCGACTTTCCGTGGGGCGGATTGTGGTGCTGGTCATAGCCGCTGCGGCCCCGCTGTCGGCCACGGTGGGCAACCTGCCGCTGGCCCTGGCCCTCGGCAACGGGGCCGGACTGCCCGGGGTGCTCCTTTTCGCAACGGCAGTCTTGCTGTGCTTCAGCGTGGGATACGCGGCGATGAGCCGGCAGGTGGTCAACACCGGTGCCTTCTATACGTATGTGGGGCAGGGTCTCGGGAAACCGGTCGCCGTGGGCACCGCCGTGCTGGCGGTGCTCTCCTACTCTGCGCTTTCGATCGGACTGGCCGGAGCGTTCGGGTACTTCACCAGTCTGATACTGACCGCGGTAGGAATACACGGATCGTGGGTGCTGTACGCCAGCGCCGGGATCACTATCACCGGCCTTCTTGGGTATCGGTCGGTGGACTTGTCCGCCAAGATTCTGGGCATCCTGATGGTCGCCGAGATGGCGATTGTGGTGATCTTTGATATCTCCGTGCTGGCCGAGCGCGGTCTGGCCGCGTTGCCAGCGACCTCGCTGGCACCGGGCACCGTATTCTCAGGAGGTTTCGGGATCGCGGTGATGTTCGCCTTCACCTCGTTCGTCGGTTTCGAGTCCGCCGCTCTCTACGGCGAGGAGACGACCGACCCGACCCGCAGCATTCCTCGTGCGACCTACTTGGCAGTGATCATCATCGGCGTGTTCTATTTCGCCACAGCCTGGATAACCGTCGGCGCAATCGGACCCGACGCGACCCGCTCGACCGCCGGCGCCAAGTTGGGCTCCTTGCTGTTCGATCTCACAGATACTTACGCATCCACGTCACTCGGCAATGTCATGGCCGTGTTGCTGTCCACCTCGCTGTTGGCATCGATGCTGGCAGTGCACAACGCCGCCAGTCGCTACCTGTTTGCCCTGGGCAGGGAAAAGCTACTCCCGGCGGCACTTGGTCGACTCAACCGGCGCCATTACTCGCCCTCGAACGCCAGTATTACCCAAACCGCACTTGCTGCCACCGTGGTCATCACCTTTGCTTGGGCTGGTATGGACCCGTACATCAACCTGGCGACCTCAATGGTCGGACTCAGCACCCTCGGCGTCCTCGGGTTGCAGGCAATCGCAGCCGTGGCGATTCTGGTGTACTTCCACAGGCACCCTATCCCAGGGCTGTGGCGCACCAGAATTGCGCCCGCCATCGGCGCGGTTGGTTTGCTCTTCGCCATCGTACTGTTCGTCGTCGATTACAGGACTCTCGTCGGGACCGACAACGCAGTCATCAACGCTATGCCCTCGGTGCTCGGTCTGGCCGTGATCGTCGGTACGGGCTACGGCCTCTGGCTGCGCTACCACAGGCCCCACATCTACGCGGGCCTGGCCGCCGCGAAACCACTCCACACCACTGCCACCTTCCACCCGGCGGAGGCGCGTGATACTGCCCCCAGATCGATCACACGCCCGTAATGGAGACCGCGATGACCCGTTGCCGCCGAACTGTGCTGTCGGCCAGCAATGCGACTGGTTCCATTTACTCCGCCACCACGCCGTGAAACTCCTCCGACGCGGCAGAAGAGCCGTCCCTCGTCTTGTTCCGGAGCTCGGCGACTTCGAACTCGGCCGGATGCTCGGCCGCGCATCAGGGGTTATCCGCCCGACGGAGCAGGATTTCGTCGTCGCGGCAGTCGAGCACCTGCTCCGTGAGAGCGCTGAGGACTGGGATCGATGCACGCATCGAGTGCGTGTCCTTGCCCGGACGGGCAACCACCGCCTCTTCGAAGCCTGGTGCAGTCAGCGCGCAGAGGACCCCTATGCGCTCGTCCTCAATGCCTGGTCGACTCTGGAGCTCGCGCTCGTGAACGGCGACCTCACCATCCTGCGACATCTGGAGCGCACCTGTCGGCGGAGCGCCGAACTCATGCCTGGACACCCGACTCCATGGGTCGCACTCCTCGCCGTACAGCGGCGCCTTCAGCGATCCCCGCATGAGGTAATGCAGGTATTGCGAGAGATCACAAGGCGCGACCCCTGGCACCGCGAGGCGTACCGGCAGATGCTGTGCTACCTCTCTCCTGAAGAATGCGGCTCCGTCGCAAGCCTGCTCGACTTTGTGGACGAAGCCCAAGAGGATCTGCCCCCCGACGCTCCGGCGATCGGTCTGCACTTGGCCGCGCTGACGGACGTTTACCACCGGACGGTCTTGAAGAGCAACATCGGCTGGATCACGTCACGCCACTACTGGGCGGCCCCCCCTGCAAAGCGGGTGCTGGACCAGGCAGCAGCTCACTGGACCCGGCCGGGCTTCCTGAGCCACGCAGCCGCGCTAGCTGACCTCAACTTGCTCGCGTATGCACTGGTGGAAGCTGGCCGTATGCAGGAGGCGGCCGACGCCTTCCGGGCGATCGACGGCACCGTCACTACCTGGCCGTGGGGCGTACGCGGCGATCCCGTCCACATGTTTTCGCACTGGCATGACCGGCTCTTGTAACGCGCGGACGAGGGCGGACCGTTCAATTCGGCCCGACCGGACACCACAGCGCACCAAAAGCCGCGGGGACCGCGGAGAATCGATAGCCACTCCCCATGACGGCACATATAACTGCCAGCGCCGATGCCCATATTGGGCTCCGCCACGTTGCCCGAGGTCTTCAGGTTCTGCGAATGCACCCCGACCGCGGTCGGTTGCGCGTTGTGGCCGTGTGCACGGCGGATCTTATCCCGTAACAGAGCAAGGACCCGCTGCGTCGAGCGGGGTCGTGTCTCTTGTCGCGCACCAAGCGGGACGCCATCTCGAGCCGTCCGCGACGCGCTCACCGGCACCCCATCGCTCCCACCCACCACCGCCTGCCAAGCCGTGAATGGACACCCTTTCCGCCGGCTACCGAAAGGAATCCCGCCGCGTGAAGTCTGAATCGGCGTTAAACACCGGCGACGCCAACCTGAACCTCGAGTCCCGAACCCTTGGGTCCCTGGGACCCAAATATGCTCAAGGGACCCTCAAACGGCCAGGGGGCAACTTGACACTCGTATGGCCAAGCGCGAGGCCCTGGCGGGCCGAAAATTCATGGAGTGCTACTTCCTGTGCAAGGGACTCCGTTTGGATGGCAATCGATAGCGGTGGAGCAGAAGACTGCTGGAATCTGATTCGACGAAATAACTAGCGCTGAGAGCCTAGGCGCAGCTGCCGAAGACCAATTTGCGGACTCCTCAGGCGTCGAGCGAAGGCCGGACTCACCTACCTTAGCTGTGAACGGCGACTTCGATTTCAGCCGAACTCTTCGCATGTAACGGCGCCCGGATTCGGCTTCAGTGGTACCCCCGTTCATTCCCATGAAAAGAGATTCACCATGACCTTGACGGAAGAGCCGAGACAGGCCCCAGCGGGGCAATCCCCCGGCGGGCTACGCCGTGACGTCGGACTCCTCGGGTTGTTCTTCACGGGCGTCGGCTCCATCATCGGCTCCGGCTGGCTGTTCGGCGCCCTGAGTACATCGCGACAGGCTGGGCCAGCGGCAATCGTTTCATGGATGCTCGGCGGCATCATGATCATGTTGATCGGGTTGGCCTATGCCGAACTCGGCGCGATGCTGCCAATGTCCGGAGGTGCGGTGCGCTTCCCCCACCTGGTCTTCGGATCGTTCGCCAGCTTCACCACCGGCTGGATCAACTGGCTGGCCGCAGCTTCTGTCGCCCCCATCGAGGTGGAGGGCGCCCTGCAATATGCCACCTACTACGTGCCATGGCTCACGAGACTGGACGCCGGAGTGCCGGTGCTAACCGGCGGCGGTCTCGCCGTGGCGATCGCCTTCCTCGCCCTCTTCAGTGTGATCAATGTCGTCGGCGTGAAGCTCTTCGAGAAGGCCAACACCATCCTCGTCTGGTGGAAGCTGATCATCATCCTGCTGGTCGTGGTGGCGCTCGTGGGCACCGCCTTCCACCCGGCGAACTTCCACACCCAGGGCTTCGCCCCTAATGGCTTCTCCGGCATCGTCACGTCCATTGCAACGGCCGGGGTGGTTTTCTCGTACTTCGGCTTCCGCCAAGGGGTCGATCTCGCCGGCGAAAGCAAGAACCCCCGCCGCAATGTCCCCATCGCGGTGATCGGATCGATCCTCATCACCATGGCCATCTACGTGGGGCTACAGGTCGCCTTCATCGGTGCACTTCCCACCAGCCTGCTGAGCCACGGCTGGTCCGCCCTGGACTTTCCCAATGCCTTCGGGCCACTCGCGGCCCTGGCCACCCTCCTGGGCCTGCCGTGGCTGGCCACGCTGCTGTATGCGGACGCGGTCGTCTCGCCTGCCGACACCGGCCTCATCTACACCACCGTCACTTCCCGTCTCTCATATGCCATGTCCAAGAACGGCAATGCACCCCAAGGACTGGCAGCACTCAGTCGGCGCGGTGTCCCGTGGGTCAGTATCATCTTGACCTTCGTGACGGGCCTGATCTTCTTCATGCCCTTCCCGGGCTGGCAGAAGATGGTCGGCTTCATCACCTCGGCCACGGTGCTGTCTTTCGGTTCCGGACCGCTGGTGGTCGCCGCGCTCCGCCGTCGGGCACCGGAGCAGGAGCGACCGTTCAGGCTTCCGGGTGGGGACGTCATCCCGTTCCTGGCGTTCTACTCTTCCAACCTGATCGTTTTCTGGACCGGCTGGGAGACAGACAGGAAGCTGTTCGTCGCCATCATGATCGGTTTCCTACTGTTCGTCATTCAGTCCTTCCGGAAGCCCACCCGCAACCTTGCCCGGGATCTGCGCGCGGGCCTGTGGGTGTGTCCGTGGCTTGTCGGGCTGGCGCTGCTGAGCTGGCTTGGTCCGTTCGGCGGCGGCCTCAAGATGATCAGCTTTGCAGGGGCCTTCCCGGTGATCGCGGCCTTCAGCTTGGCGATCTACGTCCTGGCCATCTGCTTCTGTCTGGCAGCCCCTGTTGTGCAGGAGTCTCTCGCCCTTGCCATGGATGAGGAAACAACTCCGCCCACTCAACCGCACCTCAGCGATGCAGCCCGCGAAGGGACATTCGACTCTCCCGACGGATCCGCACCGGAGTTTGGCGACTACTTCAGGCCCCCGGCAACGCGCTACGACTCTCCCGACCTTCAGGAAGGCTCTGCCCAAGTTGCTGCCAGTGGACAATCTCCGCGACGGAACTCGACTTTGGCATCCAGCAGATACCGGATTGCGGCGTTCTTCCGGCGCCGTCCCGAGCGATGATTAACCCGCCGTCGCAGACCCGTCAGAGCGGCAAGGACAAGCGGCGACGTCGGCCGCACTGAACCGTTCGTGACAGCAGAGCCGCCACGAAAGACGCCGGCGGTGACTGACCTTGGCGCTTTAGCGTCTGGGCCAGCAAGCCGAAGACCTCTCCGCGGTCGCCCCTGCGCGGGCGCAGGACGCGAATGCATAGGGGTCCTCGGCCTTCTGCCTCACTCCGGCACGTTCCTGGGCTGGTGCTCGAATGACACTCTTGACACAACTGATCCTGATCCCCTGACAGGGTATCAAATTGACCCGCTTAGTGATTTTCTTCTGACTCTGGCCTCGATGTTCAAGGGCATCGCGCGGCATCTGGGCACCTCCAAGACGCGGCCCAGCGGGCCCTTGCGAGCCAGAAGACCCGGCATAACGCAGCAACGCTGATCGCCGAGCGGATCTGCTGGGTCCGGGTGATGGCCATCCTCAAGGACCGAATTCGTGAGCTGCGGCCCGCCTGTGTCGGTCGACGCTAACGGCCCGATTCGCCGGCCGGTGCGACCTGCGGTTTTCGAGGCGGGAATCCCGCTGGGCTATGGACAAAGAAACCGGGCCTTGTGCTCACCCAGCCTGGCTGGACCAGTATGTTCGTGCCGATACCTGGAACTACGCCCGTCCACTCCGCCGCGATCAGCCATCACTTCATCGTCACCGAGAACGACAAATCATGGTCCGGGCCTTCGGCGGCGAGATCGTTGCCCAGCACGCCCCCTGCTGGCCACCCCCCAATCCACCACCGACCCTGAACACGCCGAGGGGTGCGATGTCTCGCCCAGGTACGCCGCTGTCCTACGGGGCAGGTCCACGCGGCCGGCTCCGGCCGATGGTGGAGGTCGAACAGCGCGAGCCGGGCACCCGCCAGCGGGTCTTGCCAGGCTCCCCAGGGCGCCCGCTCAGGCCCTGGCCGTAACTCAAGCCGCCCCTGCCCACGACCCGGGAGGCGGACGCCCCGGCTGCAAAGCACGGGATAGAGGCAGCCACGTGAACTCCGTTGAGGAAACGTCAATGAGCCGTCGACCGCCAGGCCGAACTCGTTAATCCGATTGCGTGAACCGGGTCTGCGGGCCCATGCGGGCCGGGTCTACAGGCCTATTTTAAGGGAAATTCTTCGAGTGTTCCCAACCTCGCTGTCGACTCCTGGCATAATCGGGCGTGGATTTAGCAGGAAACGCAGCGGCGTAGTTTCGACCAGGCGGAGTCGACGGTCCTACCCATCCGTCTAATCAGGGCTTCGATGACGGCGGATGATATCGTGAAATCTAGACCGACATTTTCGGCGAAGTTCGAAGAACGTCTTCATGAATCGTCACCCAAGCAAATGGGCAAGGAATTGGAAAACGACATCCGGGCGGATGATAGCTTCCTCGGCGATCTCTACGTGAACCATTCGGCGATGCTCTTGCGGTACGCGATGAAAGTCGGACGAACGAATCGAGAAAGCGCAGAGGACGTGGTCCAGGAGACATTTTTCCGCGCCTGGAAGAATGCACCGAAGCTCCGCGTCCAGCAGCAGTCGGCGCGTGCCTGGCTACTACGTGTGGCCCGCAACATCATTATTGATGGCCATCGGGCGCAGAGTGCGCGCCCGGACGAGTCCGAACTTGTCTTGGTCGAAGCCTTGCCCCCGGCGCCCGACGAAGTGGATAGCATAGTTCTTGCCCGCGCCATGCTACATGCGCTGGCGGAGCTCTCACCCGAGCATCGAGAGGTCATCGTACGCCTGCATTGTCTGGATCATTCTGTCGCTGAGACCGCGCGCGCAATCGGCGTGCCGACAGGGACGGTCAAGTCGCGCAACCACTACGCGCTCAGGGTGTTGCGTCGGAGCATGGTCATCACGGGCTGGCTTGATGACGGATAAACCGGTGCATGATTCGCCTGGCCTGGAGTTCAGACCCGTTACCGTAATCGCAGCGTCGAACACGTGGGTACCGCACTAGCCTCCGCCTTTCAGCTGCGTCGGGCTGGTCCGGGTTGATAGCCGAGGCCACGTCTTCCTGGCCGTGTGCGGTCGCCGGGCATGCCAAGACCCCGACGCGCTGGCCGGGGTCTCCGAGGGTCCGTGGTTCGTGAGTGGGCACGCATCGCTCTACCCGACCGAACGTCACCCTGATTATAGAGAGCTACTTGTCGCTTCGCGGCGGCTTCGGTCGCACAGCTGGTTGGTCCCAGAGGTTCACGCTCTCGCCGTGCCCCATGAACTAGGCGTGCACCGCCAACCGTCTTTACGAATGAGTGTGGGCCTCCAACTGCAGAGTTGGTTGCACCGCATCGATCGGATGGGAATGACGCGTTCCTCCACATTGTCCGTGCGAACCGCGGCGACCGCCCCTGGCATGTCGAACGGGCTGGCCAGTCTGTCGCTCTTGGGGGTGGCCGCTGTCTGGGGCTCGACCTCCTCGTCGTCCAGGACTCCACGCCGCATATGTCAAGCCCCGGGTTTCGTGGAGACTGCGTTAGCTGGTTTTCTGGAGTGACGTAGGGGGTTCGGCCGCGAGGTAGTGGGCGGCCTCGTGTTCGGCGGGGGTGTTGTGGCCGAGCTCGCCGTGGAGGCGGCGCTGGTTGAACCAGTCGATGTACTCGGCGACCGCGATCTCGATGTCGTTGATGCCGGTCCACGGTCCCTTGTACTACAGCCGGGGATCTTGAGGGTCGGTGATGGGTGGGATCGGCCGGTGGTGGGCCCAGGGCCGGAGGCGGTCCGGGAGCGGGTCTCCGCGGCGTCGGTAGTGACTGACCATGGCGCGGGTCTGGTGGAGTCGGCGCCATAACTCGCAGGTCAGGACTGTCTCCACAGGATGGTGGGGGTTGAGGTGAGTGACGGCCAGGCAGTGCCGGATGGTGTGGATGGAGGGCCGCAGGAGCGGGGCGGGGATCAGCCAGCGGCCTCGCTCTCGTCGATGCTCGGAGCTTTTCCCTGATCGGGGGCCTGCTCCGGGCCGGTATCCGGCTCGGGTTCGAGGGTCTGGTCGGGTTCGGGGATGGCGGCGCGTTGGACGCTGAGGAACGCGGTGGCCAGCATGCAGGCGGTGACGTGACGGTGCCACGGGGTCCACTTGCGGACCTGGTACTGGGCCAGGCCGACAAGCTGCTTGTTGATCTCGTTGTCCTCCTCGATCTGCCAGCGGCCACCGGCCCTGGCGATGACCTCCGAGACCGTCGTGCCGACGGGGGCATGGACGAGGAAGTAGGCGATCTCACGGTGAAGTTGCCCGTCCTTGCCACGTCGGTTGGGGTGCAGGGACCGTCGCAGCACCAGCCAGTGCGTGAAGCCATCAGCCGGGTTCTCGTCTTTGACCTGCACGGCGAAGGCCGACCAGTCATAGAGTCGCTCGCCCTTGGCGCCGTCGCCGCAGGAGCGGCGTTCCCACTGGTCACGGACTTTCGCGTAGTGGAGCAAGTCGTCGGCGCGTTTCACGGCCGGCTGCCGCGGCTTGCCCGACGGGCCGTCGATCGGGAGGTCGACCGGGACGCCGAACACGTACGGCACCGCGTGGCCGTGGCACCAGGCCCCAAGCTGCGGATCACGGCCGTAGCCGGCGTCGGCCAGCACCCAGGAGAACGGCACGTGGGCCGCGCGGGCTCGCTCGAGCATCGTGATGGCCAGCTCGGGCTTGGTGGCGAAGGCGATCTCGTCAGGCACCCCGGCCTCACGACACCTGTCGCGGTCGGTCGTCCATTCCTCGGGCAGATACAGGCGGCGGTCGATGAAGGCGTGCCCGGCGGCGGTGGCGTAGGTGAGCATCACCATGGTCTGGCAGTTGCGGACATCTCCGGTCAGCCCACAGTGCTGGAAGGCCACCCCGACCGACTTGGTGCCCTTCTTCTGCGCCTGGGTGTCATCGATGACGAGTGAGGCGTTCTTGCAGCCCAGATACGTGATGACGTAATCGCGGACCGCGTCACGCAGCCGGTCGGCGTCCCACACCGATCCATTCAGCAGCCACTGCATCCGGTCCGCAGACACATGCCCGGCACGCTCCGACAGCGTCCAGCCGTTCTTCTTCGGCAACTCCGCCAGCAGCCCCTCAACGAACTGCGCGAACACCACCCGAGGCTCCGGCCGGTTGAACAAGTACCCCAACGAACCGGTCAATGAGGACAGTTCGGCATCCCACCCGGCTATCTGCTCAGCCGTCACACCCAGCATCATGCCCGGTCAACGACACCACGCAGGCTCCGTCACAAGATCTCCGGCTGTAGTACGAGTCGCCCTTGGAGCCGACCGAGGCCACGGCGGCCTCGTGTTCGAGACGTTCGGTGTAGCGCAGAGCTCGGTATTGACCAGGTTCAACCAAAGGTCGTCGCGGCGCCGGCCGGGCTGAACGTCGTACCGCTGACCCCGGCAGCATGGTTCGGGCTGCCGTGGGCCGGCGTGCTCGCGACCGCTGCGGCACTGGCACAGACCAGGCTCAGCGCCGCGAGGGCCGCCGTCATCATGACTATGGAACCCGTCTTCGCGGCCCTGTTCGGCCTCCTCGCCGGTCAGTTCCTGTCCGCCCGGCAGATTATTGGCTGTTGCCTCGTCCTCGCGGCCATGTTCCTGGTGGAACCGCACATGCAGGGGAGGAAGGATGAAGGCCGGGTGCCCGCCACCGAACCGTGAGCAGAGTCCCCCCATCGGTTCATCCCTCTGAGTGCGCGGCGGCCACCGGCCCTTCATCCCTCCCGCCCTGGCCGGCCACCCACCGAGCCTTTGATGCTGGGGCCCGATGGGAGTGTCCGCCCCCTGGAGGCGCCCGCCAACGTGCCTCTGGGCGTCACGATGCCGGATGCCTACCGCGGGCGTGAGCACACTCTCGGGCCCGGTTCGGTCCTGATGCTGTACTCGAACGGCTTGAGCGACTGCACGGCACGCGACCCGGGCGCCGACGCGAGAACGCTGCTCAGCGCCAGCAGTCGCAGGGCCGGGACCGATCTCGAGCGGTTGGCCGACCACCTCATTTCCCATTCCAGCCCCCAGCACTGCCGCGACGACGCGGTACTGCTCGTGGCCCGCTATGAAGGCGCCGTCGGCGAGGACGGTCCGCGGACGGGGAACCTGCACATCTCTCCGCGACCTGCAAGGGGTGAAAACGGCGCGCGACTTCGTTCACGACCGGTTGTCCTCCTGGGAACTCGCGGACATGTCGGACGCCCTTCAGCTCATCGCCTCCGAGGTCGTGACCAACGCGCTGATCCACGCCGGCAGTGACGTCGAAGTGCGCCTGCGGGCTTTCGCCGATCCGTCCGGCTGGAGGTGCGGGACTCCGACAGCAACCCGCCGGTTCCCTCGCTCCTGGCGCTGCGCGAGGAGGAAAAGGTGGAGGCCGAGCACGGCCGCGGTCTGCTCATCGTGGAGGCTCTGTCCGGATCATGGAACAGCTCCCCGAACGGTCGGGGCAAGACAGTCTCGGTGGAGATGCCCATCGCGGAAGCTGAGCCATGATGTTCCCCTGCGCCGTCCACGAGCGCATCTGGTGCGGCGAGCGCTGGAGGGCAGTCCGATGCTCAGGAATCCGGTCCTACCCGACGACCTGGGCTGTCTTCCGGTAGAAGCCCTGCCTCACTCGGCCCAAGGCATGAAACCGGTCTGGACGACCTCCTCGAGGGACGCACGCATGTGGGCTGCCTCTTCGGCTCCGAAGCGCTCCTCGAACTGGGCTTGCACTCCCCACCACAGCAGCAGCGCCGCTCCCAGTCGGTCAAGGCCGACGCCGTGGTCGGTGCCGAATCGCGGGTCGTGTCCCGCGGTCGTGTCCCGCGTCGTGGTGTAGGGGATCAAGCGTCACGCGTTCCGGTACGAGGCCCTGGACGATCTCCGCGGAGGCGGTAGCCCAAGAGGAGCCCTGCTGAGGCGAGTTGAAACCCGGGCCCGGAGGAGTCACTGCCCCTGACCTGGGGATTCCGGCGCCTTGATCGCCTACACCACGAGCAGGGACACTATCTGTCCCGCGACGTGGTGTAGGGGATCAAGCGCTAGCGTTCCGGTTCGAGGTCCGTAGCGATCTATGCGGAGCCGGCAGCCCAAGGAGTGTGCTGCTGACTTGAGTTGGACACCCGATCGGGTGGATCCACCGTCTCTGGCCTGGGGGTTCCGGTGCCTTGATCCCCTACACCACCTGGCGGGACGCCATCGAATCGCGCGGCTTTGACGGCGGAAAGAAGATCAATTGGCGCAAGCGCCACCTGGTGGTCGACTGTCTCGGGCTGCTGCTGGCCGTACTAGTGACCGCCGCCTCGACCACCGACCGCGACGCCGCGCACGCTATGCCGCCGCAGCGGCGCGCCCGGTACTACCGCTTGAAGTTGATCTGGGCCGACAACTCCTACAGCGGGGCGCTGGTGAAATGGGCCGGTGCCGCACTACGGCTGGTGCTGCAGGTGGTCAAGCGCGCGGAGAACACGGTGGGCTTCGCGGTGCCAACCGGATGGCTGCTGCGCACTCGTCGTCTGGCACGCGACTGGGAGCGCACCACCCCGGCCGCAGAAGCGATGATCTACTGGTCGATGACCGCGCTCATGCCCCGCCGCCTGGCCGCACGGCGCTGAACCGGCCGTCCGGCTCCTTGACCAGCCAGCCCCGCTCGGCCACCCGCCGGGCCTTGGCTCGCACCCCCTCCACCCCGGGAAGCTGTCGTCTCCCACCCCAAGTGGGCCGCGAACTACTGGCAGTTCAGCGGCCCGGTGCTTTCCTGCACCGCCGCCTCCAGGACCTCGATGATCCGCTGGTAGTCCGGGGCGAGGACGGTCGGCTGAAGGCCCGGCCGCCTATCGGGCACGATCGTGGCGTCCGCTGCGGCCGCCGTCCGCCCCCCGCTGTCCGCGGCGAACCGTCCGCCCCGCGGGCCTCGGCAAGCGCCGCTGTGAACTCCTCCCGCGCGATCACCGCGCGCTCGCAGGCCCGCTCGGCCTCGGCGAGCGCGGCCGCAGCGCGCGCCGCCTCCTCGCGGCACTTCTCCAGGCGCTGACGCGCGGACAGCTCCCGCTCCTCCAGCAGTCCCATGGGCGGCGGCATCCAGCCCTCCGACGGTGCGGTGACACGACACCGCCATCCCTGCCGTCCACCCGCCGAGAACAAGCCTGACCTGCGTAAACAAAGCCATCACGCTCGGATTGACAACGGCTTCTAAAGGCAGCTGGATGGGCGGTCCTGGCAGTCCTTCGCGCCGCCCGGCTGCGCTGTCCCGAGCCACTGCGCCATCGCCTCGGCACGGTTGTGGACCTGTAGCTTTCCGAAGATGTGATTGATGTGGTTCTTCACTGTCTTCTCGCTCAGAAACAGCATGGTCGCTATCTGGGAGTTGGAGAGGCCCTTGCTAATCAGAACCATCACCTCCTGCTCCCGTCGAGAGAGCACGGTCAGGTGGCTGGCGGCCAGCGTCCGGGCGCTGTCCGACTCGCGCAGGGGGCGGAGCATACAGGCCGCTGCCAGCGGGGACAGGTGCGTCGAGTCTGGGCCGACGGCCCTGACCGCGCGCAGCAATTCCTCGGAGGTGAAGTCTCCGTGGATGAGGAAACCGGAGGCCCCGAGCAGCATCGCCGCGGTGATGGTGGCGGGGTCCGCAGTGAAGGAGAGCACGACGACGCGGGAGATCGACGTCAACTCGGGCAACACGGCGAGCGGCATCTGGTTCCCGAACAACACCACGTGGGGGCGTACTCGCTTGGCAAGGAGCAGTGCGGTCGTGGCGTCTTCGGCCTCCCCGGCCACCGACAGGAGCGGTTCGGTGCCCACAAGGTTCCCAAGTCCTCTCCGGATCACCAAGCTATCGTCCACGACGAGAACTTCAAGCTGGCGCCGCGTCTGTAGATCGGTCATGGCTGTTCGCTCCCGGATGACGAGATGTAAGTGCGTCCGGCCGCCTGCGCGCAGCGCTGTTCCGGCGGCGCCGGCGGTACGCGGAAAGTGAGCTCCGAGTGGGCGGCAGCCGCCCACTCGGGGAGACCCGGCCGCAGGGCCGGGGACCGGCGGCGCATATTGTGGGACTCGGCGGTCTTGCGGCCGCCTGCGCCGCGCAGAACTGCACAGTTCCGTGTCCAGCGGTCCAGCGGCTGGTGGGTCTCCACGCGTCGGAAAGCAGCAAGCGCCGGTTCGGTGGGCGTGCCAGTGGGACCGCCGAAACCGGTGCCAGGCCGAGCCCGACGACGGTGTGGACATCGGGCTGTTTCGGTGCGACGCATCGGGGCTGCCAATGAACGAGAGCCCCAGCGACGCCGGTCGGGGCGGATGGTCTGCTCTGCCACCGGCAGAGGGGCGCCTGGGTCCCAGGCTGTGCACCCGGAGACCCAGGCTCCTGGGTTGCCCACGTCGAAACGTCCGGCATCACGCCAGTCATCTCGGCCGCCAGTGGCTTCTGCGGCGCAGTGTGCGCGTCGGATGCTGCCGGTGTCGCAGTCGGTCCGGGGTACATCCTGGGCCCAGTTTGTCACCCGTTGCTGAACCGCTGGGCGCACTGGCTGCATTGCAACGCGTCCGGAGGAGGTGGGCATCCAGTGGCAGCCAGTCAATGGTCGGCCGTCGATCTCGAACCTCAGCTCGGACATGCCGACCTCACCTCTTCAGCTGCAGCGCGGAGTGCGGTGACGACCTGCAGCTGGGTGCGGCCCGGAGTCTTCTCCCACCAAAAGGCGAACTGTTGCCCGAGGTGTGTGACGAGGGCGTCCCACGCGCCGAGTGTGGTCTGCTCGGCGTCGGGCGTGCCCTTGCCGGGGACGTAGCCGGCGGCGCGGTCGATGGCGAAGATCATCGAGTTGCGCTCGGGGTCCCAGCCTTCCGCCTCCAGAAGGTCCGCGCTGCGGGTCAGAACGTCGGCGATACGGGAGCGGGTCACGGACAAGCTCACCACCACCGGGCCACCACCCATCCGGTTTCGATGCGGGCGGCAGCGAGGGCGGTGACGTAGTGACGCACCTGGCCGGGTGTCCACTTCGACTCGTCCGGGCCAAACAGCTCGTGCAGCTCTTGGTCGACGCGGATGAGCTCTTCCTCGACAGTGTCTTCGAAGCGGGGCAGGGTCATCGAGACGCCTCCTGGCGGGCGTAGTCCCGGCAGCGGAGGTCGGGATCGATGTTGAAGAACTCGTGTCACTGGTCCCAGCGGGCGCCAGTCGGTGTCTGGCCTCGCTCGGCGAGAGATGCTGCAGGGCGTGGGCGCGAAGCTCGGCTCCTCCCCAGCCTCGTGCCGCCCCGCACAGGTACGCGGGCCGTTGCAGGACCTCGGGTTCGCCAATGTGGATTCTTCGGCGAGGGGAGGGACATGACGACCCGCCGACTGATTGACGGGGCTGCACGACAACGTAGCGTATAGCCAAGTAATTACTTAGATCTAGTCCACGGTCCGAACTCGACACGGGCCGCCGGGGCAGCCGATCGCCCGTTCCCGGACCTGGGGCCAAAGCAGGACCTCTCTTCGCGCTGGCGTAGGGCTCTTGGGTCATGACCTGGGTGACCAGGTTCATGAACGGGGCGATGCCGGTACGTGGCTCGGTGCGGCCGAACACCTTCGCGGCGTGGACGTCGTGGGTGGCCAGGTAGGCCAGGGCACCGCCGCGGCTGTAGGTGTGGTTGACGCGCATGGCTCGGGCCTGGCCGGGGGCGAGGGTGGGGTGGCAGCGGCAGCGGGCCTGGATGGAGGTCGTCTCGTCCGCGCTGATCACGTACTCGTCCTCGCCGAGCGGCTGGCTCTGCCAGGTGCGGGCGTACAGGTCCAGCACGCGCTGGGCCTTGGCGCGGAAGTCGGGATCGGTGATGAAGATCCAGGAGCGGTGCTGCCAGGGCTTGAGCGCGTCCTGAGCGAGCCAGCGGCGGACGGTGGAGGCCGACACGAAGGTGGCGATGCCCCGGGCCACGGCCTCGCGGGCCAGCTCGGGCGCTGACCAGCGCGACAGCGGCGCGCCGGTCTCAGCGGGTAACCGGCAGGCCACCGCCTTGACCTCGGCAGTCTGGAGCGCGGTGAACGCCGGCGGGCGACCCGAGCGATCGCGGTCGCCCAGGCCCTGGTCGGCGAACCGGCCGCGCCAGCACCGGACCGTGTCCAGATGCAGGCCGCTCTCCCGGGCGATGCGCGCGTTGGAGCGTCCGCGTGCGGCCTGCAGGACGATCTGCGCGCGCATCCGCAGCCGGTACTCAGTCTTGTGGCCGTAGGCCATCAGTTTCAGCCGCTCGCGCTCGGCAGCACGCAAGATGATCGGACGGGCAGCGACAACAGGCAAGGCAGACAGGCCGATCGAGAGAAGCGGATCAAGGACAGGCCGTAGCCTGCCGCGTCCCCGGGCCCGGCCTGCCGGGCAGGATGGGTGCCATGCCCACGCCCTCGGAACACACCCGCCTGTCCGTGGAGGCGCGCCTTGGCGAGCGCGCCCGTACCACCTGGCCGCAGATCGATCAGCTGCACGTCCGCCATCGCGGAGCCTTCGCCTACGTCGAGGCGGAACTGGCCCATGGCACACGGGTCAAGCTGATGCGGCTGCGCTATGCCGGTGCCGTCGGCAGGTGGGGCTTCGCCCTCTACCTGGCCAGCAGCGACCGCTACGAAGACTCCCTGCTGCCCACCGGCAGCGCCACAGGCACGCCCGCGGACGCACTCGACTGCGCCTGCCGACTCCACCTTGCTGCCCCCGACATCTGACCGCCTACCGCGTCAGCCTGACCATGGAACGCTCCCGCGAAGTCCAGCGCCTGGAGAAGGAGCTGGAGGACACCGGGATCAAACTCTCCAGCGTGGCCACCGACATCATGGGCGTCTCCGGCAGGGCCATGCTGGAGGCGCTGATCGCCGGTGAACGTGACGTTCACATGCTGGCGGGGTTGGCGAAGGCCCGCATGCGCCCCAAGAACCCCGCCCTGGTGGAGGCCCTGACCGGGAACTTCGGCGAACACCACGCCTTCCTTTGCCGCCTGCACCTGGAGCGGATCGACCATCTCACCGAGGCGATCAGGGACCTGTCGGCGCGGATCGAGCAGGAGATGCGCCCTTTTGCCCGGCAGCTTGAACTGCTGGCGGCCGTCCCCGGCGTCGGTCGCGGGGTCGCCGAGGTGATCATCGCGGAAACCGGCGGCGACATGACCCGTTTCCGCACCGCAGGGCATCTCGCGTTCTGGGCCGGGTCTGCCCCGGCCACCACGAATCCGCCGGCAGATACAAATCCGGCCGACGCCGGCACGGCAACCGATGGCTGGGGGCCGCTCTGGGCCCCTCGGCTGTGGCCGCCTCCCGCACCCGGGAGACCACCTACCTCGGCGCCCGCTACCGACGCCTGGCACCCCGCCTGGGCAAAAAGAAAGCGCTCGTCACCCTCGAACACTCCATCCTGACCGCGGCTGGCACATGCCCACCCACTACACCCCCTACGCCGACCTCGGCGGCGACTACTACGCCAAACACGACCCCGAACGCGCCGCGCGCCACATCACCCGACAGGCCAACGCCCTCGGCTACACCGTCCGCTTCGACCCCATCGAAGCCGCGGAAACCCACCCCACCAGTCACCTCGCTGACCTGGGCGCATGCTCAATTTTCGGATCAGAGTCAGTTCAATGGTTGGCGGCAGTCGCTTCCGGCCGCTGGACGGCGGGGGCGATCTGGCCCATCACCGTCCGCTGCACCTGCTTGTCGAGACCCTTCGCACCGGCTCGGAAGAGAGCGTCTTCGATGCTCTTGTCGGGGAACAGCCGATTGACCGCCGAGCCCTTGAACATGTCCCGGGCGGCATTGCCCACACCGGAGATGGGAACGCTGATCCACACCCGCGGATCCGTGACGCCAGGCTTTACCATGATGCCCGTGGCGATGGCGTTCCCAGCCGCTCCCTTGATAAAGCCCTTACTGACCTCGTAGAACACGGTCTCCTGCCAAGTTTTGGGAACCCCGAAGCCCTTGAGCGCCTGCTCGGGCAGCCCGCCGACGGCGGATGTGGTCCAGTCGGTGGGCGAGAGTTGCTCCTTTCCTCCCCGCACCGTATGCCTGTACCCCGTCGGCAAGCCGTCCCTCCAAGTGTTGCGCCGCCACGTCTGGGCGAAGAGCGCCGGACCGGAGGTCTCTCGGCGGGCTGCCTCTCCCGCGGCGACGAAGTCCTTCCAGGCATTGTGTCTGGCCAGCGCCACGTTCAGCCGCTGCTCCGCGGAGGCCGTGGCCTCTGCGGCATCCCAGGTGGACAGAAGCGCGGATCGAGCCTGGCGGGCGGCGGCGTCCCGCATCCCACGCGCGGAGGCCAGTGCCCGCTGATGGAAGTCACGTTGCGCGCGGACCTCCTTGAGTTCCTGATTGGTGGCTGCCGCCCACTCGTGGTCCCCAGACACTCGGGCGAGTTCGTGCTGGCTCTCAGAGCCCCATATGCGCGCCTGTGCGTCACCGAGCTTGCCGGTGTGCACGGCGACGTCACGGTCGGCTGCGAGCAGCCGCTCACGGGTACGGATCAGGCCCTGCTCAGCCTGCCGCTGTGTGGCGGCGGCGGCCGTGTGCACGGCTCGTGCCTGGGTCACGGAGGCGGCCAGCGGTGCGCCCTCGCCCGGCAGGCCGTGTATGCCCAGCTTACGGGTCTCGGCCCGGGACAGTACGAACCGGTCGAAGGCGATGCCCCTGCCCGAGGCGGCGGTCTTCGGCGCCGATGGCGCTTCGTGCCGGCCCGTACCGCCTGCTCCGGCCTCGCGGTGGCTAGTAATCGTCCCCGCAGGCTCGTTGTTCTTGGCCATCGGATGCACCTGGTCTAGGGAGCGACCGGCCGCGGACGAGGTACTGGCGGTTGGCTGGCGGACTGGGCCGCCGAGTACGAGTGCGATCTCCTCGCGGGTCGGGACCTGCGGGCTCAGCGCGGACCCAATCCGGGCTCCTTCGCCCATCCGGACGGCCGGCGGTGCGTTGTCGGTCGCGGCTCGGCTCAACCCCAGGGGCCAATCCACCGCTGTGGCCTTCTCCAAGTCGCTGCCGATCCGGCTCAACGGCTCGTGCGGCGTTCCGATCCTGGTGGGCGTGCCGATCACAGGGGACAAGCGCGCATCGCCCCGCATACCCTGCGCGGCCGAGTCGCCTGGCTTCCCCGCGTCGGCCGTGCGACCGGAGGGGGCGGCCTTATCGGCAGAGCTGTGTCGAGACGGTTCTTTGCCGATCGAGTTCACCCATTTCTTCGCCTGATCACCCAGGGTCACGAACTCGGGTAGGCCGTCCGTGCCGCGCCTGATCTCTCCCGACACGGTCAGGGCCTTCTTCAGCCCGAGCCCTTCAAGACCGGCCACTACCCCGCCAGCCACCCCGCTGCCGAGCGCGCTCCATAGCATGGTGATGTCGATGTCCTTGTGGGCGATACCGCGGGCGGTTAGGTTCGCCGACACGTCGACGCCCATGTCCCGGGTGGCTTCGAACGCCATCTTGCCGTAGCCCACGCTTAGCCGTTCGGTACGCCAGGCCAGCTTGCAGAACTGGTCGATCCACATCCTCGCCCGGACGAAGAAGCGGGCGATCGCTGACAGCAGGCTTGCCACCCATTGGATCAGCCTGCCAGCGCTGGCAGCGAGCATCGCGAGCTGGATCTCGGCCGCCGCGATTAGTGGCGGAAAGAACGCGGCCGCCGCGATAAAGGCCAGCGTGGCACCGATTTGGATCGCCAGCTCCTGAAGAATCTCCAGGGCCGCACTCAGTTGCTCCGCGTGCTCCTGATGCCCCTCGCCGTTTGCCGACGCCGCCTCTGCGGCCCGTGCCAGGGCAGCGGAGTGCTGAGCCCCTACGAAGTGGAAGGCGTCGGCGTCCTCGCCCTGCCACATGCCCTTCGAGTGCGTCAGTAGATCGTCCAGGTGGCGGCGGTGCTCCTTAAGGTCGGCCGCGAGGTCGAAATGCGCCTGGGCTTGGGCGTGGAGCAAATCCGGCCGCCCGCCAGGGTCGGGTAGACCAACGGCGAAGAGAATGCCGCGCTCGTCCAGGATGGCGCCCTGTGCTGCCATCACTGCTGCTTCTCGACTGCGGCCGAGACCTCGCCGTGGGCAGCGCGCCCCGCGCGTGCTTTGGGTGACTTCACACCAGCAGCATGCTGTGCGGCGGCGCCAGGGAAGAGCGGTGCACGGATGTATCCCTAAGGCTTCGAGAGCTGTTCATCTCTGCGTAGCGGATATTTCGGCACTGGGGGCGGGCAGCAAGCGGCAGGGTGGTACGCAGAGTAACGATCTACCCGCGCGGGTGCCCGTGAACCGCAGTCTGCCCGTGGCAGATCGCGGGTCACGGTGCCGGATTACCGACTGCTCGGGACACGGGCGCAGCGCAGGGCGGGGCGGCAGAAGAGACCGCGGTCGTTGGGTCCGCAAGCCGATGAGATGCCGGGGGCACCGCTATCGGGTCAACTTCTCCGGCATCGAGAACATCTGGGCCAAGCAGCACAGGAACATTGCTTCCCGACGCCAGGGTGCCGGACCGCCCTTCGTGTGGAGCTGACGCCAACTCGCGCTGCGGGCAGATCACACGCTGACGGAAATGGACAGGCGGGCATGAAAGGGATCAGCTCCGATTTCTAGCCGTTTGAGCTCTTTCTCTAAATCGCCGTCAATAGGGGCGCGAACTCCCCTTCTTGGAGGAATAAAATATGACTCCCTCACGGCGTTCGTTCATTGGCAGGGGCGTTGTCCTCGGCGGCGGTGCTTGGTGCCCCCAGTGCATGGGGGATGAGCGCGCGGGTGCGTGCCGGCAGCTCTGTCGGAGATCTTGTGACGCTCCATGGCTTCCTCTTGGACCAGGTTCTAGGGTCGCCACTCTGCCCGGTAATCGCGGTGCTCGGCGTACGACTGCGCGAGCACGCGGAGGGCATAACGAAGACCAGCCAAGCGAGTGTCGGGGGGATCCATCGCCTCGTACTCCCGGGCCAGCCGGGGGGGATCGTTCAGCGGTCGTTGGAGCTACACGTTGAGCGTGGAATTCCGACAAATTGCGGCTTTCTGTCCCAGAGATTGATCGCTGGGGTCACGAGCCAGGAGAAACGATGCTTGAACGATGCGAGGGCAGTGGTGCAACGAAGGCGATAGATCGTCACGGTGAGAGGTGTGCTCGCCTAGGACATCAGCCGGGGTGGAGCACAGCTCGTTTGGGGCCGATCCTCCAGAACGCGCAAGCGCCATGGGGAGAAGCCGTCGTCGGCCTGTCGGGTCTGCGGCCGGTGCGTACGCCGTGGTGTGCACGGTTGCGGGGCCGAAGTCGTGTGTGAGGGAGGACGCTGGTGTTCGGCCAAGGTAACACTGAGCGCCATGACGAACTGAAGGCCGAGGTCCGGGCGTTCGCCGAGCGCGAGGTGGCGCCGCGCGTAGCGCGCATCGAGGCTGCGGGGGGCGTGGAACGCGGTCTAGCCTGGGAGATCGCCCGGAGGGGCTGGATCGGTGTCACGATCGACTCCGCGTATGGCGGCATGGGTGCGGGGCATGTGGCGAAGGTACTCGTCATCGAGGAGCTGGCGCGGGTGTGCGGGGCGTTAGGGGCCGCGGCTCAGGCGTCGCAGCTACCGGTTGCGATGATCGACAACTTCGGTAGTGAGGAGCAGAAGCGCCGCTGGCTTCCGCCGATCGCGGCCGGCGAGATTATGCCCACGATCGACGTCACCGAGGAGGTCTCGGGTAGCCAGATCGGGGGCATGCAGGGCCGAGCCCGCCGACGGCCGGGCGGGTGGGTCCTGAACGCGGTGAAGACTCATGTGGGCAACAGCCACGTCGCCAACCTGCATTGTGTGGTGGTCCGTACGGCCGACTCCGGTCCGGGAAGCCTGTCCGCATTCCTGGTCGAGAGCGAGCGGGGCGGCGTGTCGGTGCGACCGCAGGTGCCAGCGGTGGCACTGGCCGGGTTCTCGTTCGGCACGGTCGTCTTCGAGGACGTGTGGGTGCCGGAGGAGAACCTGCTCGGTGCTGTGGGCGATGGCCGGGACGTCGCTGACTCCGCCAGTGTTTTGAACGGGCGGGTCAACCTGGGCGCGGTCTCCCTGGGTGTCCACCGGGCCACCGTGGAGACGACCCTCGCGTTCGCCGCCGAGCGCCAGCGTTACGGCAAGTCGCTAAGCGAACTGGGTTCCGTCGAACAGCGGTTGGGCCAGATGGTGTCAAACCTGATGACGGCCCAGACCGTGCTGTATGCCGCAGCCGACATGCTGGACCGGGGGACCCAGTGTGACGGGCAGCTGATGAACGCCAAACTCGTCAACTACGAGCTTGGCACGGGCTCCGCGAAGCTGGGCCTTGAAGTGCATGCCGCCAGCGGCCTGTTCACCGACCGCCCGATCGAGCGGTACTTCCGGGACGCGCACGCGATCTTCGCCCCAGCCGGCACTTCGGATGTGCAGAGGCTCCGGCTGGCCCGGTTCGCCCTGGGCACGGCACAGCAGCCCGAGTGGTCGCAGCTGTTTGCCGCTCCCACCAAGATGGTGGGAGCGGCAACGGCCGGCCGAGTTACAGCAACTCTTGGACCCGGCGGTCGAGGAGGAACTGCGCCTGCTGGGCGCGTTCCTTGATGAAGGCGAGCATCTGATCGCCGTCTTCCTTGGGCCGGGGCTGCGTGCCGATGACGCAGACCGTGCCGATCGGCAGGGTGCGGTCCTGAGGGTCGAAGAGCGGGGCCCCCATGTAGGTGCGGATGCCGAATTCGTTGGCGACTTCGTTGGTGCGGAACCGGGGAGAGAGGCAGACGTCGTACAGGGGCAGGGCCTTGCCACGGTCGACGACCTCGGGGCACCAGCCGTGCTCCAGGGACATCACCCGGGACATGGTTACCGTGCCGTTGTCGCGGGCGCTCGGGGGTACCCACAGGCCGGCGAAGTACTGCCGGTCTCCCAGGAAGTTGACCATGGCCATTGCTTCGTCGGTACCTGATTCGCGCGCGAGGGTGGAGGCAAAACGATCGAATTCCGGATCCGGCTCGCTGAACAGGCCGAGAACGTGGACACAAGCGAGCCGGGCCGGGGTCTGCTCACGCAGACGGGCCAACTGGTGGGTGCCGAAGGTGGCGTCAAACACGAGTGCTCCTGGAGAGGGAGGGTAGCGGGGCGGATGGCCTGTTGCGGACGGCGAGGGCGTGCGCGTGCTGGACAAGGGTGATCAGCGCCTGACGTCCCTGGACGGTGCTGCGGGCGTCGCAGAGCACCACGGGGGTGTCCGGCGGCAGGTCGAGCGCGACGTGGACTTCTTCGGGCTCGTAGCGGTCTGCGTCGGCGAAGCGGTTCACGGCCACCACGAAGGGCAGCTGGATGCTGAGGAAATACTCGACGGCGGGATAGGAGTCCGCGAAGCGACGGGTGTCGACAAGGACGATCGCGCCAACGGCACCCTCGGCCAAGTCGGGCCACATAAACCAGAAGCGTTCCTGACCAGGCGTGCCGAAGAGAAGCAGCACCATCCGCTGGTGGGTGAGGGTGATCTTGCCGAAGTCCAGGGCCACAGTGGTGGTGGTCTTGGACTCCACGCCCTGCAGGCTGTCGGTGCGGGCGCTGGCCTGAGTGAGAGTTTCCTCGGTCGTCAGCGGCTCGATCTCACTGACCGCCCCCACGAGGGTCGTCTTGCCGGCTCCGAATCCACCCGCGATGAGGATCTTCCACGGTGCCAGCGGCGGGTCAGAGTGCTCTGAGTCCTGCAAGGATCTCCTCCAAGACGGCGGGATCGGTGGCCTCTGCGGTCTTGTCGGGCATGGCCTGAATGAGGAAGCCCTGATCGAGAAGGTCGCTGACCACGATTTTCACGGCGTGTACGGGCTGCTGCAGCCGCGCGGACAGTTCTCCCACCGAGCAAGCCTCGGGGTGGCACAGGAGAAAGACGGCCTCCTCCACCAGGCCCTGAGGCGGATTGCGGGCAGAACTGCGAGCCTTGACCAGAGTGATGAGGTCCAGGTCGTGCGTCGGCGCGGTGCGCCCCTGCGTGATCGCGTAAGGGCGCAGGGCCGCGATGCCGTCGTCGATGAAGGGCGGTTGGCCGGGGGCCGCCATCATCCGATTGCGGCATTGCGCGGCGCGGTCGCAAGGTGCGAGCCGATGCTCTGGCCGAGCATGTTCATCTCATAGCCGATCAGCCCTAGGTCCGCCTTGTGGGAGGCCAGGACGGTCAATAGGGCGCCCGTGGCGGGACGGGTGACGAAAATGAGCCCGCCGTCGACCTCCGCCATAATCTGACGGGCCATTCCTGGGCTGCTGCCGAAAAGGCGATCGGCTCCCCTGGCCAGCGAGAACATGCCGCTTGAAACCGCGCTGGCCTGGTCGGCGTCATCCTTGCTGTCAATCCCGAACGAATGCATGCGGATTCCGTCAGTCGAGGAGACGACAACGGCCTGTGCATCAGCGACCCGCTCGACGAAGCCTCCCAACAACCCCTCGAGGATCTCGGTTGTGCTCGATCCGCTCATCAGGACATCTCCTCGTGGGTGGGGGCAGAAGCGCGAGACGGAGCAGGCAGTGGGGTGGAGCGCTCAGCGCCCTCGTCGGTGACGGGAGCACGGAACCCTCGAGCGAAGTCGGCCGCGAGCTGCGGATTGTGCGTCGTCTGCTGCTGCTCGGATTCCGAGGCCTGCTGAAGTTGCGGAGCCATGTGACCGCCCGTTCTCCTGGGCAACGGCTTCCGGCCCGGAGTTGGGACCACGGCATCGGTGGGTGTCCCAGATACGGCATCGCTACTGCCGGTTCGTGCTGAGACCTTGGCGGCGCCCGTTATTGCTGGGTGCTCGCCCTCGGCAACCGTCAGGTGGGGACGATGGGCTACGGCTCGACGGACAAGGGGCCCAGCCACCGGCTGCTCAGTCCCTCGCGCGAGCAGGACATGCCCGGGTATGGGAGCCTCTGCCGCCGAGACGGCTGGCCCCTGCGGCGCGTCGCTAGTGCTTTTCTGCGCAGAGAGGGGTGCCTGCTCAGGAGCGAGCAGCGCATGCGGAATCACCACAGCCGCCTGGGTACTGCCGTACCGGTTGCGCAGTAGCTCGACCTTGATCCTGTGGCGCTGGGCAAGTCGTGCGACCACGAACAGGCCGCTGCGGCCGTCCTGAACCAGATGCTCAGCCACGTCGAACTGGTCCGGCTCCCGCAGCAGAGTGTTGAGCCTGCGCCGCTCGGCAAGCTCCATCGGCAGCCCACGATCGTCTACTTCGACGAGAAGTCCGTCAGGGACGTGCTCGGCTCGCACCCAGACGTCCTGGTCGGAGAACCTGGTGGCGTTCTCCAGCAACTCGGCCAGCAGATGCGTGACATCCTTGACCGCGAAACCTTGAAGAAGGGCGGAGGGCGCCTCGGTGACCTGGACGCGAGTGAAGTGCTGGATCTCCTGGATCCCATGGCGCAGCACGGCTTTGATGGAAACCGGTTGACTGATGCGGTGCGACCGGTCGCCGCCGAGCACCAGCATGCTCTCCGCCGACCGGACGATCTGCGTGATCTGGTGATCGACGCCGTAGAGCTCGGTGAGCCGGTGCGGATCTTCCTCGTCCCGCAGCACTGGATCCAGACGACTGAAGGCCGATTCGCAGTACGACTGGAGTCGGCGGGCGACATTCACGAATACCGCCAAATGCTGCTGCTGCATCGCCTGAGCGACCGAAGCCACCGCGATTCCCTGAAACTCCGCGAAGCTCCGGGCCAGTTCAGCGAACGTGTGGCTTCCTTCCACCAGGGCGGGCGCGGGAGGCGGAGCAGAGCGGTCTCCTCGACGCACGGCCTCCGCGTACTCCTGGAGAGCCAGGCTGCCTGTCTTCACCCCCTTCCGCAGGAACGCGAGCCATTCCCCGAACAGCCGGTCTTCTTCCTCCACCGACCGGGCGATCGACAGAATGTGCCGGTAGGCCATCATGAGAATGCTGCCCCCGACGACTGTCATGCTGACGGCCAGCCAGGTCGCGGTCTGAACCGAGAGCCTGGCGGCCGGGTCCAAGATCACCGCAGCGGTCAGAAACACGATCTCGGATGCCGTTGGTACCATCACGGCCCGTACGAGCCGCCGCCGAAGACCGTATGCGTCCGCCGCCTTGTCGCGTGCGGCGTGCCGAGCGTCTTGGCGGCCGGCATCCGCAGGGGCGGGTGGGGAGAGTTCAGACATCGATGTCCTTGGAAAGACTGGTGGGCAGGCCCTTAACCCCGACACCGCATAGCTCATCAGCAGTTACGGGTTAGGCCCGGTGTCGCAGTAGATGCCGTCAACCGCTCAGGCCGAACGCCGACCGCTGCGTCAAACGGGAGCCGCTCGGGAGAGTGGTCTACCGCATCCAGCGGGAACCCTCACGAGATCTGACTTCCCCGCCGGGAGATGCACGACAAGGCAGCCGCATCGTTTCGGGAGCTGACCTCGCCAACATCTCTCCGAGCGGAAATCTGTTGCCTGCGGTATCAGGAGCACCACACAGCTTGGTCGACGCCACTGATCGTTGCCAGTGCGAGTCGGATCGTTCGGAAGTCGTTTCGGGTTACATGTTCACCTACAGGCTCATCAGAACCCGTTCCTGGGCATCGTTTGAGATAGCTTGTCAGCCGAGAGCCCGGGCGAACGATGTGGATTCGACACGGCCGACATCCGCCTGGGGCCGGAGTACCGATGATTCGAGCCCCATCGCAATCGAAGGCGCAGCGGCGATACCTCGGTCTCTCGGTAGTAGCAGGTGGCGGTGGGCTGGATCGACTCCTGTTTCGCCAACCCGTCACGCAGCTTCTTCGCAGCAGGTTTCACCTTGTTGTTCCAGAAGGACTTTGGTTCCGGTCCTGCGACGATCACCGGGTGAACTGCGAGGTCTTTCCGGAGCGACCTGCACGGCACTCGCTAAGGCTCTACCCGGCCGAGGCGGATTCACTGAGAAAGGAAAGAGCACGCTCGACGCCGCTGGGCTGGATCAGGTGGCTTCGAAGTTGCAGCAGGCCGCCGATGCCATACGCACTTATTTCACGGCTGCGTTTGACGAGCCAATCCCACTCACATTCCAGGTAGTTGGCTGCTTGACGGAGTCTTTCGTGTGATGTGCTGGCTGAGGTGATGCTATGAGCGCGCGCGTGATCGAGGGCATGGGCAAGGGAGTTGATCTCGTTCTTGCTGCTCGTGTTGTCGACGTGCCAGACGGCGTCCGGACTCAGCCAGTCAGCGACCACGGCTAGCCTCTGCGGGGCGAGGACGAATTCCGCCGTATGGGAGTAAGCCTGCTCCGTGCAGATGTACACGGTCAGGCCGTAGGACTCCATCAGGGCCATGGTGAGCAGCAGCAAAAGCCGTTCGTACCGCTCGCTGTTCTTGACCGCGGCTTCGGGGATGCAGCAGACACAACATGCCGCACCCTCGGCGCCGGCCGCGCGCTCCTGCATCAGTTGCAGTACCTGGTGCCGCTCGGTGAACAACAACCAACCTGCGGCCTGCCCGCCGTACTGAACCCTCGACCACAGCACTGGGGCTGTGTCCGCACTGTTCAGGTGACGCCGCAGATACGAGGCGCATACATGGGACCCTAGCCAGACGGCTCCGACGTCCGTGAGCTCCGGGTAGGCGGCGCGAGCGGCAGCAGACCGCGGTTGAGCGAGATGGGCTTCCGATTGCTGTTGCTCAACGTGGAGTGCCTGGTCGTCGGCCAGGAGACTATCGTCTACGTTGAGTGCCGCCCAGAGCAAGCCATAGACCAACTCGTCCAGCTTGTACGCGGTGGGAATCGGCAGTGAATCGACTGGCATCAGCAGTTGGCGGCGAGCGTGCGCCACATCAAGCACATACAGGTCATCCGCTCCCCGCGCGCCCAAGGCCGCAATCAACAGAGCCCGCCGACGCGCCTTGATGAAGTATCTGAGGTGTTCCCGGTCCTCAGGCCCTATGACCACTGTGTCGCCCCGGGGCTCTGCCTCATACATCTGGACTGCGACCGATGTTCCGTCGAAGTTCCGTAGCCCGTCGAGATGCCAAACCCCTCCAGCACCCGGCAAGAGTCCATTGACAGCCAGGTGCGAACTGTCGAACCGAACATCGAAACTGTGCACGGCGGCAAGCGACGCATCGTGTGGCACCCGCGCCAGGACGACTTTTCGCTTCGGGGCAGGTCCCAGAAGTTCCTTCACACTATGCCCTAGCCAAAATTCGAGCACTGTGGCCGCGTCCCCCCGCGGCTCCTGTTCTCCGGCAAGCCAACGTTTGAAAGTGAGCTTTGTGACGTTCACAGTGGCCAGGCGTGAGTTGCGATAATGCTCTGCCGCCCGAGCCCCGGCATCCTCCAGCTGCCGCTGAAATACTTCGAACCGTAGCCACTGGCGCTTTTCCAGCACGGCATACAGCAGTGTTGGACGCGTCAGCGTTTCCATGATTTTCCTTCTCCTATTCTACGAACCGCTGAGGCCACGATTCAGGCCAAGCGCGACGGGTCGATCCTGATGTCCATTTGAGGCGCATTCGCGGGGAGATGCAGATGTCTCGGCCAGCGACAATACGGTCGAGTGGGATCTAAGAAGGCGGACAGCTTTGGCAAGATCCTCGGGGGTGTCAACTGCCGTGCCTTTGTCCACAACGCGAAGCATCCGAACGCCATACCCGTGTTCGATGAAGCTTAGTTCTCTACGCCCTCGGAATGTTCCAGTGGCCCCTGTGGAGCTTACGGAACTGTGGCAGCACGTCGCCCGTGAGGCCGTAGAGGCCCAGCTGACAGAGATACGTCAGGCGGGCCCCTCGCGGCCTTCACGACGTTGTGGTCGAGGACGGCGCCGACGTCGTCCAGCTCCGTGTAGGCGTTCACCGCAAGGGTGCCCGCAGTGACGTGGTGCAGAGCGTCCGAGACCGCGTCGATCGCAGCCGACACGATGAACGATTTGCCTCCCTGGACGTTGATAAAACCCACTGTTCTCTGCTGAGGCCATGGATGGGATAGAGGCTTCGAACCTCGTCCAGTGTCCGCTGGTTTGGGCCTGGCAATAGGCTCCGACGGCCGAGGTCGCGGCCATTGCGCGCAGGAACGCTGGGCGCTCGGAGAGCAGGTGCCTGATGATCAGTGATGTGATCGTACTGCCGGCAGGGAACTGCTCATTGATCTCTACTGCGGAATTTAACGAACTACCGCTAGCGGCTGCGTCGATCGGCAGGCGTCACCAACCCGGTCTGCAACAGTACCGGAGCTTGCCGGCGCGTCACCAGCTGAGCCCTTCCGGGCGGCAGCTGACGTGGCCGGGCGTCGCCGAGGAAGGAGCCCTCCTCCCTACTGCACGACAGCATGAGTCCGGGCGTACCCAACTCCCACAGCCTTCTGATCACCGGATCGGACATCGCCCGCGAGGCGCCGGAACTCGACCGGGCTACGACCAGATGCAGCCCGATCTCTGCACCCTGGGGGAGCAGGCCCAACAGCGGGGCTAGCGGACCGCCGCCCAGGCCGCCAGCGACCAGCTCGTAGTCATCGATCAGCACATACAGCTGCGGTCCGCTCCACCAGTCTCGCAGGCGCAGCTGTTCCGGTTTGATCTCGGGGCCAGGCAGCCGTCCCCGCAGCGTCTCCGCGGTGGATGCCATTAGGTCTGCGAGGGCCGACTCGGAGACCGCGTAACCGAGCTGGGTTCGCTCGGGGATCCACTCGTACAGATCCCTCCGGTAGTCGGCGGTCATGATGCGGGCCTGCTGTGGGGAGTAGCGCTGGACAACGGACCTGGCGATGAGCCGCAGCAGGTTGGTCTTGCCAGACTCGGTGTCACCGAAGACCATGAGGTGCGGCTGCTCGTTGAAGTCGTGCCATACCGGTTCCAGCCGCTGATCGTCCAAGCCCAGCGGAACTTGCAGGTCTTCGGTGGGCGGCGGCAGCTCCGCCACTGGTATCCGGTGAGCCAGTACGCGCAGCGATGGCGCCGGCTGGCCGGCCCAGGCCTGGGCGATCTCCGCGATCAGAGAGCCGGTTGCCTCCGCCAGATCCTCCACGGAGCTTGAGCCGTCCGCACGCGGCAGGGCTGTGAGGAAGTGAAGTCCTTCGGAGGTGATGCCCCGGCCGGGCACGGCTGGCACACGAGCCGCCGCACGGCCCCCCACCACCGATTCCAGGGTGTCACCCAGATGAAGTTCGAGCCGGGTGCCCAGCAGGTCGCGCAACCACGGACGGATCTCCGACCATCGACTCGCCGTGACTACCACGTGGACACCGTAACCGAGCCCCCGGTTGGCGAAGTCGGTGATGAGCGGTTCCCAGTCCTCGAACTCCTGGCGCAGTGTGAACCAGCCGTCGACGACCAGGAACACATCACCCCAAGGGTCCTCGGTGAAGTGCTGCTCAAGGCGCAGTCGCCGGTAGGCGGCCATCGACTGGATGCCCAGCTCGGCGAACCGGCGCTCTCTGCTGGCGATCAGCTGGCCGACCTCGGCGAGGATACGGCCCGCCCGCTCCGGTTCGACGCGGGTGGCGACGCCGGAGACATGCGGCAGACCGGTCAGCCCGGTCAGCGTGCCACCGCCGAAGTCCAGGCAGTAGAACTGCACCTGCCAGGGAGTGTGCAGCAGGGCCAGTGCGGTGATCAACGTGCGGACCAGTGTGCTTTTGCCGCTCTGCGGTGCCCCGACGATGCCCACATGACCCGCTGCGGCGGACAGATCGACGGCGAGGAGCTCACGCACCCCGTTGAAGGGCCGGTCCACGATGCCCAGTGGCACGGCCAATGCGCCGCGTGACTCCGGGTTTGCCGCCGTCAGACCCAGTTCGGGATCCGGCGACAGCGGGGGAAGCACATGGTCCAAGCTCGGCGGGTCGGCCAGCGGGGGAAGCCACACCTGCCTAGCTGGCGGCCCACAATTGCGCAGGCGGTCGAGTAGTACATCAAACAGGGACGGGACATTCCCCTGGCCCAGCTCAGCACCCTCCGGCGGATCGGCCTGCGGCAGCGGCATGTCGGGCTCCGCCGAGACCTGGAGAATCCTCGAGCCGAAGGCCACGACCTGGCGCTCGACCACTGAAGGGGGGCGCCTGGGCTCGGGTGTCCGGTACGGCCCGGACACGTAGGCCGCTTTGAACCGGGTGAGGTTCTGGTCCGACTTGAGATAGCCGTTGCCCGGCGCGGAGGGGAGCTGGTATGCGTCCGGAACATCCAGCACGCTCCGGCTTTCCGACGCCGAGAACGTCCGCAGGCCGATGCGGTAGGACAGATGAGACTCGAGCAGGTGTATCCGACCCTCGTCCAGTCGCTGAGAGGCGAGCAGCAGGTGTACGCCCAGGCTCCGTCCAAGCCGCCCCACCATCACGAAAAGGTCGATGAACTCCCGCTTGGTGTTGAGCAGTTCGCTGAACTCGTCCACCACCAGGAACAGGGTCGGGAGGGCATCGATAGGGGCTCCCTGCATTCGTGCCCGCTCGTGGTCAAACAACGAGCTGTAGCCGGTGCGCCGCAAGTATTCCTGGCGCCGCACCAACTCGCCCTGAAGGGCGTCCTGCATCCGGTCCACCAGGGGCAGCTCGTCAGCCAGGTTGGTAATGACTGCCGCGGTGTGCGGAAGGCTGTCGAGCCCGGCGAAGGTCGCGCCACCCTTGAAATCGACCAAGACGAAGTTCAGTACCTCGGAGGAATGAGTCGCCGCCAGTGACAACACCAGCGTCCGCAGCAGTTCGCTCTTGCCGGAGCCGGTCGCTCCGATGAGCATCCCGTGCGGCCCCATGCCGCCCTGGGCGGACTCCTTGATGTCCAGCTCTACCGGGGTGCCGTCCTCGCTCACACCGATCGGCACGCTCAGCCGGTCCTGCGGCGATCTTGTGGACCACAAGGACTCGGGGACGAACGTTCGGGCGTCCCCCACACCCAGCAAGGTGGTGAGTTCCAGGTCCGTGGTCAGCGGGTCGGCAGACTCGCTGGAGGTGCTCATCCGGTACGCGGCCATCAGACGGGCGAGTGTGCGGCACCGAGCGGCGCTCAGCACATCTGGGCGGCCGACGCGCGTGGTGACGTCCTTGCCGGTGCGGTCGGTACCGACCGTTTCGATGAGCTCGGCGCTCACCTCGAGCCGCAGCGTGGCCTGGTGCGCCTTCCAGGGCAGCGAATTCGAGATATCCAGGACCGTGGTGTTGCACATCCCCGCGCCCGCCATCCGGGTCTTGGTCGGCAGCGGCACGCCGTCGAGGATGATCAGGAGGTACGGCTCGTCCTTGCGCAGTGCTGCCGACGGGTCGAAGCGGGAACGATCGGTGAACTCGCCCCCCAGTAGCCGCTCCAACTCCTCATAACTGTCCGCGATCAGGCGCACCTGGCCGGCGCCGTCGTGCTCGTCCTGATGCAGTGCGTGCGGCAGCCATTTCACCCAGTCCCACTCGGCGCCGTGTGCGTCGTCCGTGCACACGGCGATCCGCAGATTGTCAGGTGCGTGGAAGGCCGCCAACTGGGCCACGATGGCACGCACCACGCCACGCCGTATCTCCTCGTCCCCGCGTACCAGCACCCGGGCGAAGGCACGCAGGTAGATCGTCACGGGTAGACTCGGTACAACTGCGTAGGCCCGGATGAAGCGCCGCAGCGCCGAGGCGCACAGCGGCTCCAGATCCTCGATGGGCTTGGTCTGCGGCGCCTGGAGCCGGGTGGCGAGCCGCTGCTCACCTGTGCCGACACGGACTTCGCCGAAATCGTCATGGGTGATGCGCCGCTCCCACAAACGCGAGCTCATTGCCACGGACCACAGGGCCGCCGGGTCCGGGTGCAGCCACGACATCGCCTCCCGTTGCCGCCTGGCTGTCCGGCGAGCCTGTCGGCGGGACTGCGTCATGTACCGCAGATAGTCCCGCCGTGCCCCCTTGAGTCGGCGCTTGCGCTCTCCCGCCGAGTTGCCAAGCTGCCCAAACAACATCATCACCATCGACACCGTCATCGCGCCGGAAGTGAGGTAGGTGATGGCTTTTGCTCCGGGCTGAACAAACATCAGCATCATGGCGCCGGAGGACACGCCCATCGGCAGATACATCAT
Source organism: Streptomyces sp. NPDC002573 (assembly GCF_042889625.1). Lineage (NCBI taxonomy): Bacteria > Bacillati > Actinomycetota > Actinomycetes > Kitasatosporales > Streptomycetaceae > Streptomyces > Streptomyces sp. NPDC002573. The sequence goes on from NZ_JBIARC010000039.1 coordinate 37,819, forward strand.
CGCCATCGACAGTCCGCCGCCCTGCTTCTCCGGCAGGATCGGCGGCTCTTGAAGGTCGATCTGGCCCTCGGGGAGCGCTGGACCCGTCCTGCGCGGAGGGCGGCGGAAAACTACCGTGGTCACCGAAGGGGCCTCCTTGAACCTCTGGGGTATCCCCAGCCGATTACTGATTGAGGGGCACAACGCCCCTGGGGCGGGCCACCACTCCCAGGAACGTGCCCGACGCCCCCGAAGGTTCGAAAGCGGGTGCACCGAGGTGATCGGCAGTTCGGCAGCAGAGATGTGCAGGCTGGTCGTGGTGTGCCGGGGACGGCAGGCGGAGGTCGCGGTGCCCGCGGGCGTCGCCGTCTGCGACCTGCTCCCCGCGCTCCTCCGGCATGCCGGGGATGACCTCGCTGACGCCAGTCAGGAGCATGGCGGCTGGGTCCTGCAGAGGCTCGGCGGGGCTCCGCTCGACGAGGATCGCACCCCCGCAGCACTGGGCCTGCGCGACGGAGACATAGTGATGCTCAGTCCACGGGACGAGGCGCTGCCGGAGATGGACTTCGACGACCTCGCCGACGGCATCGCGATGGGCATCCGGGCCCGGCCGGACCGCTGGCGGGAGGAGACAACCCGCAAACTGTTGCTAGGCTCCGCATTCGCCTTCCTGGCCGCAGGCTGGGCTGTCCTGGTCCCCGCCGGTTCCGCAACCCCACGGGCAGCGGCAGCCGGCGGGGCCGCTGCGCTGCTGGTCCTCACCGGCGGAGTTCTGGAGCGCAGACTCGGGGACTCGACCGCAGGCACCATGCTCGGTGCCGCCTCTCTGCCCTATGCCGCGCTGTGTGGAGTCTTGGTCTCCGGGGACAGCTCGGCGGTCATCCGTCCGGGAGCGTCAGGACTGTTGACGGCCGGGTGCGCCGCCCTTGTCACAGCGGTTCTGGCGCTGCTGCTGGTCGAGCGCTCCCGTCCGCTCTTCGTCGGCGCCGCGGCGGTCAGCGCAGCCGTGATCCTCGGCACCCTACCGCTGGTTGCCGGATGGTTCACTGCCACTCAGTCGTCGGCTGTCTTGCTGGCAGTCGCGCTCGTGCTGGCCCCGGCCCTACCGATGGCCGCCTTTCGGCTGACGAGCCTGCGTGTCAACGTCCTGCCGACCGGAGCCGAAGACCTGGACGAGGACATCGAACCGGTCCCAGCCGAGCCGCTGCTGGAACAGGTGGGAGTGGCCGACAGCTTCATGACAAGCCTGTTCTGCGCCATCGGCGTGGTCTGCATCGTCTGCCTGGTCCGGCTTCTCACAGTGCCAGGTTGGGCACATACCTCGCTCGGCGTCACCGGATGCGTCGTGTTGCTACTGCGCAGTCGGGTCCTGCTCAGCGCCTGGCAGCGACTGGCGGCGCTCGCCCCGGCGGCGCTGGGTCTGCTGCTGTTCGCGGTGAGCCTCGCGGCGCGGCTGCCGGTCGGCCCCCGCGTCGCCGGGGAGCTGGTGGGCCTGCTGGCGGCCGCGTCACTGCTGGTGGTCGGCTCCCGCACCTTGCCCGGGAGACGGCTCCTGCCCTATTGGGGTCGGGCCGCCGACCTCTGCGAAACAGGCGCCGCGCTGAGCCTAATCCCACTTCTGTTTCAGGTGCTCGGACTGTACAGCTACGTGCACGGCCTGACCGGCTGAGGTTAGCCGGATCTCAGGACACCGCCCTATACCACCGACGAGGCGAAGAGAGCGATGCAGAGCAAGCAAGACCAGCTCCAGGCCCACCTGTTCGTTGTAGGGCGGGTAGTGTCGGCTCTGACTCGAGGCGAGCCCGATGCCGCCGAGACGCCCATGCGCCGGTTCACCACGGCAACCCTCGGTAGCGTCGTGGTGGCCGCGCTCTTGCTGGTCGGCTTCGGGGTATATGGGCTGGTTCGCCCGGGCTCAGGCACCGCCTGGCGAGAACCGGGGACGGTGATCGTGGAGGAGGAGACAGGCACCCGATACGTGCTGATGGATAAGGTGCTGCACCCGGTTCTGAACTACGCGTCCGCACGGCTGCTCCTGGGCTCCGCAGCTAAGGTCGTCCAGGTGCCGCAGCGCTCGCTCGGTGGAGTCCCGCGCGGTGCGCCGGTCGGTATCCCCGGCGCGCCGGATGGCCTGCCCGACCCAACCAGGCTCGGCGGCCGCCAGTGGACGCTGTGCTCCGCCCCTGCGCCCGACGCAGCCGGATCCCCGGCCATGCGGACCACCGTGTCCCTGGACCGTGCCCGGCCGCTGACTTCGCCGTCGGCCGATCAGGCTGTACTGGTCCAGACCCCGGGCGGCGCACAATACCTCGTCTGGCACGACACGCGGCTGGGCATCCCCGACCGGGCGGCGCTGGTGGCCCTCGGCTACGGCAGTGCTGATCCGTGGCAGGTCTCCGACCAGTGGCTATCAGCGCTGCCGTCCGGCCCCGCTCTCCGGGCCCCCGCGGTGCCGCACCGGGGCAAGAGCGGCCCGCGAATCCGCGGTCAAGCGACCAGGATCGGGCAGGTGCTGTCGGTAGGCAAGGGCACCGGCGGGCCTACCAGCAGCTATTTTCTGGTGCTCGCGGACGGCCTCGCACCGTTGACGGGTACGCAGGCCGCGCTGCTGCTCGGCGACCCCGCCAGTCGGCAGGCTTACACAAACGGCCAGGTCACCGCGGTCGCGGTGGGTGCCTCGGATGCCGCGGCGATGCCAGTTTCCGGCCAGAAGGTCTCTGAGGGCGCCCTGCCGCTCATGCCACCCGCGCTCGTGGGCCCTCTCCCTGACCACCCTTGGACCCCCTGCTTGCGTCTGGTCCTCGGCCAGGACGGGGTGCTCGCGACCGTCCGGATGGGCTTCACCGAAGACAGGTCGGCGGCTGACACCGGGGTTGTCCGGGTGCTTGTAGCGCCGGGTGGGGGCATGCTGGCGCAGAGCCCGGCCACCCACGGGGCGCCCAGCTCGGCCGTGTACCTGGTGACCGACCTCGGTGTGAAGTATCCGCTCGTCTCGTCAGGTTCCGCTGCGGCGCTCGGGTACAGCGACTCACCCGTTGTGCTGGTGCCGGCCGCCCTCCTCGCGCTGCTGCCGACCGGGCCGGTACTAGACCCGAAAGCCGCTGAACGAGAGCCAACGTTCAATGGGGAACATTAATTGCTGTAAAACATCCCAGTCCCGGGGAAAATTGGGCCCACAGGCCCTCCTTCGTAAACATGTATCCCTCTATGTTGCTGTGACATCAGAGGCTCCGCGCCGCAATGATCCTTTCCCCAACCCCGGAAGCCAGGTGGTATCCCGTGGTGTCACCCGATACGTCGAGCGGTTTCAACTTCGTCGACACCAATGCCATGCGCCAGGCGGTGAGCCGATTTGAGGACACCGACGCGGCGCTGTTGAAGATCAGGGCAAACGTCGAGGGCCAGCTGGCCGTGCTCAGCACGGCCTTCACCGGCGAGACGGCCACAAACTACAACAGGCTGATGGCGGAATGGACGAGCAAGTTCGAAACGATCCGTCAGAAACTCTCGGCCATGAACGTGATCCTGAAAGACAACACTGCTTTCTACGAGCGAGCCAGCGCAGAGAACCTGGCGACCGTCGACGGCCTCCGCCCGATAATGGCTGATCCCGCTCACGGCTCTGGAATGTGAGGAACTCATGACCACTCAGTACAGCATGAAATTCCAATCCGTGGATACGGTCATCGCCGACCTCTTCGCGGCCAACGCCCAGATCCAGCAGCAGCTCGATCAGTTGGACAGCAACGTCAAGGCACTCATCGCTCGTTGGTCCGGCGATGCCGTGCAGCACTACTACCCGCTTCAGCTCGAGTGGAACAACGCGTGTAAGGGACTTAGCGATACGCTCAACAGCTCGGGCCGGGTGCTTGAGCAAGTGGCTCAAAACACCAAGACAACCGAGCTCAAGAACGCTGCCATGTTCACATTCGGGCGCTGAGCGACAAGCGGGTCTGACGACGGCGCCCGGAGGCGACAGCCCCCGGGCGCCGCCGTTCCGGCGGGCAAAGCGACGAATAGCACGAGGAGTAACCATGGAAATCGACGCCGACGATCTAGCGGACTTTCGCCGCGCCCTCGCGCAGGCGGGTGGGGCCCCAACACCGACGGTCCCCGCAGGGGCCTCGCAGGCCCCTGCGCCTCCTGTTCCCGGGATCTGGCGCGCCCCACGCCCGGCCGGAAATGGGGACGTTGTCGTCACGCGCGACGTGCTCGCGAATTTCATCGAAGCACTACGGGAGTGTGTGGCCCCGATTGATCGTGCCCAGGTTCCGCTCGCTAGCATCACTGGAACCCATGCAGGCTATTTCCCGCACGGTATGGATCTGGACAAGAAGATCGGCCACAGCGGAGAGGGTGATATCAAGGACGTCTTGGACAACGGCGTCCGTGTGCAAGAGCAGATAAATACTTGTTGCCGTCGGCTCGATGACGTCCTCAGGCGGTATGACACCACCCAAGAATTGAACGATAACCTCGTTAACGAACTTTCAAGGATCATCGGCGAATCCTTCAGTGGGTCTGCACTGCCGGCTTCATCCGCTTCAACGTCGATGCCTGACTCTCCTCAAGTCAGCACTCCGGACTCCGCGCAGGTGTCGACTAACTGACCGAGCCCGCTGGACGACGGGCAGTGCTTAGATGCACTGACGCTCACCACCGCAACTGGGCACGGGCGATACTCCATTAGCCGCCGCCAAAGGGCGACAACTAGGCTCGGAAGGTGCGAACGGTGGCCAACACCTCGTATGATATCCCGACTAACCGTGACTACGGTACCTGGGACTTCAGGCAGATACTGCACGTTTTCACAGGCCAATTCGAAGCCTACCAGCCCAAGGATGCTGCCGGGGATGAGAATTTTTATCCCCCAGATCCTCAGTCCCTCTTGCGAGCCAGTACGACAATCGGCGACGCCGGCGCTGCCTTTGCCGAGACCGGTGCGGCGATCGCCGACCTCGTTGAACAGGTGAAGCGGGGTTACTGGTGGAAGGGACCGACGGCGGATACCGTCAGCGACTTCCTCACGGCGGCGAACATGGTGCTGCAGGACCAAGCCGACACCCTGTACCAGCACCAGCAAAGTGTCCACGCCACAGGCGTCGCATTGGCGCAGACCGCAGACTACGTCCAGGAGGTCTGGACGACTGCGTGCCGCACCCTCGGCGAGTGGTGGAGCAAATACGGCCCATTGATGAAGTTCGCGGGAGTGGCTCCCAAACTTGCTCCTGTGGAGACGCACGACGACGGCATGACGTACTACCGGGTGGGGGATTACCCGGCGTTGGCGGAACCCATGACGGCCAGGATGAGACAGGCCCTCAACAACTTGGCGACCGTGTACAGCGTGGAGATGGCAAGGATGACGGCGCTGGGCCCGGCGGACTTCCCTAAAACTGGGACAGGTGGAAGTGTTAACTTCTCGTCGCCGGTGACAGGCGACGCGCTCCGGAATACCTTCGACAGGACGCAGCAGCAGAACCTTGGTGATGCGGTTCTGGGTTCTGGTGGGCCAGGAGGCGCTGACCAGTCGGTGGGAGGGCCGGACTTCGGCGAGGGCTTGCGTTCCGGGGGGCCCGGTAGCAACGGAGACCCTGCCGCTGACCTGGCAGGGGCGTCCGCAGCGTTCGGGGTACCTGGCTTGGGCCTGGGCGGGTTGGATGCCCTCGGCGGTTCCTCCCGCGGCCTGTCGGCGGATCTGCCTGCAGGGCCGAACTTCGGCGGGCTCGAAAGTTCCGCCTCTGGACCAGGTGATCTGGCCCATGACTCGTTGGCCGTCCCGAATGGCTCTGCTGAGCCCGCGATGCCACTCCTGCCCGTTTTCGGGTCGCGGACTCAGCTGAGTCCGCGATCTGAGACTGTCGGTTTGCCCAAGCTGCCAGCAAGCTCCGGCCCCACGTTCCCCGACGAGCCAGGCCTTCCCAGCACGTTGGGTCGACCGCCAACCCTGGGCCGTGCGGGCCAGACCGAGCCTGTTGTCCCTCCACGATTCGGCAAGTCGGGACTGCCAACCCTCGACTCCAGCATTGAGAGTGTCGCTCTGCCCGGGCCGTCCCGGTTCAAGACTGCAGCTAAGCCGACAGCACTCGAAGAAGAGTTCGCCAACCTCCTTCGCTCGGACCCGAAGGTTGCGGCAATGACTGCGGCGGCCCAGGAGGCCCGGGGAGGCGCGCTCGGATCCGCCGGTGCCCTGGACTCGGTCGGCGCCCGTGTGGCAGCCGCAGGTCCGCAAGGCGCCACCGCCCTGGCGGCACGGACAGCCGCCGAGGAAGGTGCTGCCGAGGCCGGAGTTGCCAGCCGACTGGCGGGTGCGGCAGGAGCGGCGGCTGGTCCCGGAGGCATGTACGGCGGCATGCCGTACATGCCTCCGATGGGTGCCGGCCTTGGGCAGCGGCCGGGTGGTGGAGAGAGGGAGCGGACCACATGGCTGCTTGAGGACGACGGCGTGTGGGGTGCTGACCGACAGGTTGGAGACGGCTCGATCGGCCGTACAGCTCAGCGGTGAAAAACACAGAGAGAGAGGACGAGCGTCATGGAACCGTTCGCGGGTTTGGATCTGGAAGAAATACAGCAGCAGTTCGAAAACCGTCTCGCTGATTTCACGTCACTGCACAGCAGGATACAGTCGATATGGGCATCGGCCACGTCCCCCCGGCACCTGCTGACCGCTACCGTCAGTGCACAAGGCGACGTGACGCATCTGAAGTTCCACACAGACGCCTATCGAGCCATGGCTCCGTCCGAGCTGGAGAGTGTCGTCCTGGAAACGATCCAGCGGGCCCGCAGGGATGCCCTGGATCGCATGAAGGAGCTGGTGGCTCCGCTGGCTCCCGCAGGCATGAGCATCGATGACGTCTTGGCCGGCCGATTCGATGTGAAGGACATCATGTCAGGGCAGCCGTTCGCCAAGGGCGACGCGTGGTCGTCCATCGCAGTCGCCGCCGACTCCGAGGACGAGGACGACTGAGGGCCTACGGACATTTGGGTCCTCAGTCCCTATGCGCCATGGGCGATCCCTGTCTAGGGTTCCCCATCTCGAGCGCGCATATTTGCGCAGAGACCTGCCCCTGACCCGGCACGGTTTCCGTTCGGCTCTGCGTCGGGTCAGAGCAATCCCTCCAGGAGCTGATCCGGTAAAGGCGGTCGCAGATGGAAGCCGACTACATGTCAGTTGACACAGGAGCTCTCAGGAGCCATTCCCAAAATCTCGGCGAACAAGCCGATGCGTCAAGGGCTGCCCTAGAGAATCTGCGGACTTCTCTGGACACCCTGGGCAAACCCTGGGGGCACGACGACGCCTACGCCGAGGCCTTTGAGCAGGTGTACGTGCCGGCCTGCAAGCAGATCCTCGAGGCTTTTGAGACATTCGGAGAAGGCCTCAGGAACATGAGTCAAGCCGTGCGCGGCGCCGCAGTCAACTACGAGACTGCCGACACCGAGTCGGCGGTGTAAGACGTGTCGTTGGAGTTGCCCGACGGGCTGCGTGTGGCTGCCAAATATCTGGTCGGGGTGTGGCCTTCTGCGGATGAGGATGCTCTGCGGGAGTTGGGACTTCGGTGGGAACAGGCTTCGCGGGACGCTGTGGCATTGCACGCGGTGATGTCCTCGCAGGCGGTGGATGTGGCGGGATGGGAGGGAGATGCCCGGGAGAAGCACGATGAGGTGTGGCGTTCCCTAATGGGTGACCAGGGCCTGGTTACGTTGGCCGGTTACTGCGGGGAGTTGGCGCGTAGTGCGCATCAGACGGCTGCGGAGGTCGAGAAGGCCAAGGTTCAGGCAATCATGATCGCGGCGTGGTTGGTGGCGGCGACTGCGTGGGCGTTGGCGGTTGCTCCGTTGACGGCGGGTGCGTCGCTGGGGTGGCTGGCGTCGGTTGAGGCGTTGGCGGTGGAGTTGCTGAGCGAGGTGGGCCGGTGGCTCGTGCGGGCCGTCGTGGCTGCGGCGTCGGGGGCGGCGTTCATGGCGGGGATGGATTCCCTGGCTCAAGGGATCGTGATCGCCAAAGGTGATGCCGATGAGTTCGATCCATCCAGTCTGTTGTCGTCGGCGGGCATCGGTGCGTTGGCCGGTCTGGTTGGTCTGGGCGTGGGGGTTGCGTTTCCGGGATTTGAACTGTGGCTGCGGTCGAAGTGGGGGCAGGCTGGTCGAGCGCTGGTTGAGGGGTCTGGTACCCGCGATGTGACGGCGTCTGTGGGGCCGGGGCCGGCATGGGCATACAGTCTGCCGGGCAAGGTGATGCAGTTCGGCCTTACGAACTACTCGGTACAGGTGGGGGTGAGTGCGGCCGGGGGAAAGGCCAACTGGGATCCGGCAGGATTCACGGCGGGCGCGGCCGGCGCCGCCGGAACACACGGACCCAGAGCCGACGGAAAGCCGGTGGGACTGTCGGAGTCGTTGCCGCATCTGGTCGGACCGGGGGCCGGGCGGTTCAAGCCGTTCGAAGTGGTGCCGGATTCGGGTAGAGGGTTCGAGCTGCCGGGCGGGGCGGGCCGGGTGGAGGAGACCTTTGCCGGGAACTTGTGGATACGGTCCCATGGACAGCAAGTCGAGACGGCATTCGCCTCAGCCGTGCGCAACCTGCCGCCCGCACCAGATGGCGGGCGGCGGCTGGTGGTGGGCTCCCCGGACCAGGCACCTGGCGTGGCAGCGGACCGCTTGCACTCGGCGTGGCAGGGGTTGGGCGAGTCAGTGACGCGGCCAGAGCGTGCCCCGACACAAGTGGTGTTGACTGCCCCGATCAGCACAGCTGACCTTCCGGCGTTGAGCCGGTTCGCTACGGAGCATCGGGTGGAGGTGGTCGGCGCCACCGGTTCCTTGCTGTCCAGCCCGTCGGGCGGACTGTACGTGGGTGGTCCGGGGAACGGCGCGGCGGGAAGCACACACGGGCAGTTCGTACATCTCTTGCCGATGCCAGACGGCCTGCCTCTTCACTCGGTTGGGCACCCGGCAGAGGTGGGGACGGCTCCGCACGGTCATCCGATGAGCGCTGCGGGAGCGGACCTGTCGCATGTAGATGCGCCTGCCGCGCTCCGGGAGACGACTCGTGGGCCGGTCGTGGGCTCGTCGGGTGCGTCGGTGCATTCGATGGAATCATGGCATACGGCTGTTGAGGGGCCACCCGGTCTTGGAGGTGGCCCGGGCGGGTTGGTTGCAGGCGGCCACGGCATGCCGGTCCCGGCGGACCAGGCGGGTCTGCGGGAGCAAGTGCACTCAGCCGCAGCTCGCGACGGCGCCGCAGGGTCGACGGCGTCCCCGCCAGTCGACCACTCCGGGATCGCAGGCGCCGTGCCGCTGGTCGCACCAGCGGACCGCGTCCGGATACGCCTGGGCGGGACGGCAGTGGACTCCGCGACCTGGGAGCGGGAACTGGGGCGGGCCGGCTGGCACGCGGGGGTACCCAGTGAACTGACCAGCAAGCTCGGCCCGGTCAGGGTGGAGCGCATTGCGTCGGGGTACCTCCTGCACACCGGTACGGTCATGGAGGACCCGGCCCGAGCACTGGCTGTCCGCTCTGTTGCACCGGATCCGGAGCGCATCACTCTCACTGTCACCGGCTCCCACGCCGCGTCCGCTCTGCGCACGTTCGTCGAGGGCCTGCCGATCAAGGCACGCGAGAGCGTGCGCCTAGTGATGCCCGACCACGCACTGGGCTACGCCGAGCAGGTGATGACATCGGTTCGCGATGTGCGGCAGGTGGTCGCAGCGAATGGACCGGTCAGTGTGGACCAGGGCCACGCCCAGGTACTTAGCCCCAGGCAGGGCGCTCCCGAGGCGACACAAGACCACGGGGTTCACCAGTGGCTTGGTATAACCCGCAAAAACCCGCCGCTTGCCACCAGGGACTCTCCTGGCCCCGAGAACGTTCCCCTTGAAGCCGTGCCGATGGGGGCTTTGTACCCGTCGCCAGGCTGGGACCAAGTGCTCACTGAAACCCAGCGCCACGGCTTGCTGCCCCCCGGCGCCCAGCGGACGAACTACGGACTGGTTCTCGCGGAGCCGCAGCCGGGCCAGGCCGTGTTCGATGACGGACGGCTCAGCGCCGACCCGTCACGACTGACCGTCCTGGTGCACGGCGATCACTCTGATCCCGCAGTGCGCGGCCGGGTCGAGGGCACCGTGCGGCTGCTGGCCTCCCATCCCGCCACCAAGTCGATCCGTCTGGCCTGGGACTACGCGGCAGACGGCGAGGGAGCCGCGTTCCTGAACGCGCTGAAGACCCGCTACAGCGTGGAGATCCTCGCGCCCAACGGCGCGATCAAGGTGCTCGACGGCGGGGCGGCGCTCGTGAGGGGTGCCGGGCGGCACTGGCTTCTCTTCGGCCCGGAGACGGACCCCCGCCCGCACGGGGCGCTGTCCCCGGCCCCAGGGTGGCAACCGCCCCTCGACAAGGCCGTCTACTCCTTCCACACCGCCCACCCGGACGCGGAAGTGCAGCTCCGGTCGATCCCAGCGGGGGTGTCGATCGACGCTGCTGACGCCACTGCCAGCACCCTCCACCCCGGCATGCCAGACCCCGAGGATCTGCACGCAGCACCACCCGACCGAGACAGCCCCGCCGTCTTCGTCAAAGCCGACCCCACAGCGCCCGCCACGCGCCGTGCACTGGACGACTTCCTGGGGCGGCTCGCCGCTGAACCTGGGGCCCCGGGACGGGTGGCCCTCGTGCTGTCCCACCCCGCAGCTGACTCACTCTTCGCCTTCCGCTCGGCCGGCGATGTCTTCGACCCGGTCGAGCACGAACTCCAGCGCATCGCCGACACCCACCATCTGCACCTGCGAGTGGCGGAGGGGGCCTGGACCCCTGACACCGAAGGACACCTGCGCCTCACCGTCCGCGGCACTTCCCCAACTGAAACGGTGAACGGCCCCGCCTGGCGCGAATACCGACCCAACAGCGTGCCACTCGAATCGCACCCGAACCCCGTCACCGAACTCCGCGATCCACCTAACTCCCCGGACCATGAATCGATGTCCGAGGCGCATTCGCAGCAGACAACGCCCCGGCCTCCAGCGGAGCGGCCAACACATGCCGAGGCCCCGCCCGACAACTCCCGGTCCCACCCCGAGGGCAGCGGCCCCCGATCGCGCACTGCGACCGACGACGTGTCCTCCACCTCTCCCTCTTCACGCCCGTCCACACTCCGTGGTGGGGACCAACAGCCCGCCCCCCACCACGACCCCCAGCGGCTGCGGCCGCACGAGGAGCCGAACCACGTGGCGGACGCCTCGTCAGCCGCTCCGGACCCCGTGGACGCGCATCCTCTGCCGGAGAGCTTTGAGTACAGAAAGGAGCCTCTCGGATCGAGCGACCCACGGGTCATCCAACCAGTGCCCGACCCCGCGGCGGCTCAGCCCCACTCGCTGGAGGGTGCCCCAGACGATCCGATTCAGTCCGGTGCGAGCGCAGAGGGCCAGGCCGCGGCGCAGCACCTGACAGAGTCTGCTCACGATCACGCCGATCCGGCAGCAGGTGAAGCTGGCCATGCGGTTGCGGCTCCAGCCGGGGAGGTCCGCCTGGTTCATCGTCCACCGGCGGGCTTCGCGCTCAGCGGACAGTTCGGCTACACCGGCCGTATCCACAACCTCGGGGACGTAGCTGCACACGTCCGGATGGCGATTCGCGACGCGGTGGCGGTCGGCGGCCATCCGAAGGAGATCACCGCACTGGCCATGGCAGCATTCGACAAGGACGCCGCTCGCCTCGGCCCGCAGGAATGGGGCCGCTGGCTGGTCCACGGCGATGCCAGCCACACTGTGGTGCCTGGCGACGGCCGCAGCTTCACGGTAACGGCCAGTGTTGACTTGGCCCACCGGGGCGCTGCTTTCATATCAGGCGACCTGGTGCAAGGCGGCTTGCGCAGCGGCGAGCGGTGGGGCCAGTCCTGGGATCCCGGTGAATCCCTGAAATCCGACTGGAGCCGGTCGACGACCATCACGTGGGACGCCTCGCTGCCGGTGCAGGGCACGGTGGGCAGTGGGCCGCCTGGTTCAGGGGCCACCATCTCCGCAGGGCTGACATTGAGCGCTAGCCGCGGCCGGACCTTCGGTGAATCCGTGACCAGCGAATCCCTGTCCCGGCGAACGGTGCCAGAGGGCGGCTCTGTCTACTTCCAGATACCGGGCAGTCGTGTCCGTGTGACCGTCACCCCCGCAGACACCGTGCAGCCCGCCCCTGAGCCCTCGTACGCTCACCTCGGGGTGATCGTGAGCTTCCCGGAGCTGGCGACCCCGAAGGTGCAACTCGATACTCACGGGCGCATTCCCGCTCCCGAACATGGACCCCGCCTGGGCCTGCCGCCCAGGGTCGAGCCGGATGCGGCCACCCGACGGCGGCTCAAGAACGCCTGGTGGCTGCAGCACACCGACCCCGAGTCGATCGGAGGCCTAGAAGCACTGCAGCAGAAGGTGCTCGACAGCCTGCCGCAGGGGGCCGCACCACCCGGGTCCGAGGCATCGTGGCGGATTAAGTCAGAGCTCAGTGAACGCACACAGATGAGGTTCTTCGACCAGTTCGCTGGCCCTGGGCACACCTCGGAGGTGTTCAGTCTGGCCACGGGGTCATTGGGTCTGAAGGTGCGCGGCGAGTTGCGCTCCATCCGGCGGCTGGACCAGTCGGAGATCGAGGGCCCGATTTGGAACCAGCAGCGCAACTTCGTTTACCGCGGTTCCTCGCTCGCAGTGTCGGACACCGCCGGAGCGGCGGTGAGCGTGGCTGTCAACCGTGTAATCGGCGACGCGGGTGCCGGGTTCGGCCACAACCACGGCATCGGGATGACCCCTAAGGCGGGGGTGGCGGGGCAGCTCTCCAGCAGCTCGGAAGTGCTTCGGGGTATCAGTCTGTGGCAGAAGCTCTCCTACCAGGGACCCACGGTGGCCCTTGAGTTGACAATTCGCCAAATTGTGCAGCTGCGCACAGATCTGCCCAACGTTCCTGGGGAAGTACACCAGGACGGCACTGTCATCGTGCGAATGCCCGCCGACCAGGCGAAGTCGTTCGAACTGGTGGTCTCGGCCGCGGGGCGCCAGGAACCAGAGCGTCCCCCCGTACGGGCGGTGGTCCCGCCGGAAGAGGTCGCCCTGTTGCCGCCGGCTATCCGTGCAGGCGTGGGTATCGGATCGTCCCACATCCAACTGCGGGGGGGTGCAACTGCGGAGATCGGCGAAAGAGTGCTAGGCCTGATCAATGACGCCCGGCGCCGCATCGGACTGACCCCCTTCGCAGGACTTGACGCGCACCACGTGGAGCGGCTGCTGGCACCCCACTTCTCCTCGAGAGGGCTCGACGCACAGGGGGCCCGGCTGTTCGGCGGCCGTGGCCTGCAGAATCTCTACGTCCTGCCGGACGGTTCGTCGGCTCATGTCACGGTCGTGCCCAGGCGGGACGGTGAGCTGCTGGCGACCAGCCGCTTCGAGGACCGCTCGGTGAAGGTGTCACGGTCGGTGATGCACAACATCGACCACGCGGATGCGCTGTCCACGACGGGGAAGCTCGGCGTCGACGCTGCGTTCAAGGCCGGCTTGGGGTGGCTGACCCGCGACCGGTTGGGGCAGCTGGGCATCTCCGCCGGCTACGGCTACACGCGCGGTATCGGGAACAGCATGGCCACGGCAGACTTTGTCTTCGCCCTGGACGATCTAGTGCACAGCGGCCCGACGCGCAGGTTCGACTACCGGACCGACTACGAGATAAAGCTGACCTTCGAGGCGCCCTCGGTGAAGCCCCCGCGGATCCCTGGTGCCGAGCCGGCATCGAGCGATGCAAGCGCGTCAGAGAATCCCGCAGACAGCGCTGCGAGCGTGGCAGGCACCTCCCACGGCCGCGATACTGCAGTGGTCAGGGGTGAGGACACGCGGGGCGAACCAGGCGCACCTGCTGCCTCGCCGACCTGGGCCGCCCAGGCAAGGGCCGTCGCGACCAAGGTCTTCTCGAGCGTGCCCAGGACTGAGCCCGTCGAGCTGACGGATGTCGTCCAGGGCGGGCTTGTCTCGTACTGGGTTCCCGAGAACCTTCTGTTCCGGCCGCAGCCGCCCCAGCACGCCAGCCTCGAGACGCCTGCGATCGGCAGAGCCACGGTTGCCTTCGGTGAGTCGCTTCCCAGTGCGGAGGGTCTCGCAGAGTCGATCCAACCCGGCGACCGAGTGTTGTCCGCGGTGGCCCCACCCGAACTCGCCGACACCCTGTTGGCGATGCTACGGAAGTCCGGCACCCTCTCCCCAGGCGAGAGCCACACGCTGGTGGAGCAGCTCACCGACCCCCACCAGGTGGCCGCCCTCTACCAGCACGGGCTGGACACCGGCCTCACCCAGGCAGAGACGCGGCGCACCCGCGACGACCACGAGCAGCGCGTTGAGTCCCTCTGGGGGACGCGGACCATGACGCGCTGGGTGCGGCGCGTCCGCAATGTGCTGGAGGACCGGGTCGCCGTCGTGTCCGTCAAGGTGACGCCCACCCTGCTGCGTTCCGATACGGTAGTCCCCGGTGTCGTCCAGGCGGGCCGAACCAGTATTTCGGAAACCACGCCCGAGGTGCGGGCCGGGTTGACGAACAATGCCTCCCACGGCGGAGGCTTCGGCATCAGCCTGGCACGCAAGGTCGAGTCGGCAGGCTCCGGCACTACCAGCGGGCGCATGACCGCAGGACCGACCGGGAGTTACAGCCGGGGCTGGACCAAGACAGTCGAGACCTTGCACAAGGTCACCACCGGCTCGGTGATCTCCGAGAGCCCCGCGCTCGAACACGAGCACCGTTTCGCCCACACCGTGTACACCGTGGAGTTCGAGAGCTGGGCGGAGAAGCTCGGGCGGCGGCTGACGAACAAGCACCGGCAAGTGGCGCAGGTCCGCGTCGAGGACGGGCTGGAGTTCCTCAGGCCGAAGCCGACCGGCCCGTGGCTGCGGCCCCCCGGTGTCCCTGAGGCCCTTCCGCTTGAGCGGCTCCCGATGGCTTCGGTGATCGAGCGTCTCGAATTTCCTCGGGTGGGTGGGAGCGAGACCTTTAGCGGTGGCAACGTCCTGCTCCACATTGTCACCGGGATGCTGCAGACGGAGGTGCCGGAGTTGCGCCGGCTTGAACAGGCGGCGCTGTCCACCCAGCTGAAGTTCGTCGACGACAGCCGCGTCGTCCAGCCGCTCCACGAGTTCCTCAGTCCTGCGTTGCTCCGTGCCCGGCTCGACCAACTGCTCAGCACAGGCCTGCGGCTAACCCCGCTCGGCCCGCGTTCGGACTACTACGTGCTGATCGGGGCGACCCGCGTGGGTGATCTGCGGCACGAGGAATTCGTGCCGGGCATGTCGGTCGGTACGTACGTCAATCCGTTCGACCTGACCAAGGCGACCAGGGGCGAGTCCCGAACCGCACAGTTGTCGCTGAATTTGGGCGGGCAAGCCATACCGGATGGGGGCAGGCTCGGCGACGAGTCGCAAAACACGGTGTTGTCCACGAGCGCGACCGGGAGTTTGGCGGTTATTCGCAGAGAGGGAGCCAGCAGTTTCGACATGGTGATGTTCAAGCCGGGGACACACCTGTACCGGGGCCAACTTCAGCTGGACGTGGCCGTGAGGCGGGTCGTGCAACCCCTCCCGCTGATCCTCAATCGGACGTTCGGAGGGCTGCCTGACCGTGTCCGCTACAGTCGCACAGACGACCCGGGCGCGCGGTACCAATGGCAGATCAGTCATCGGGTCGCGGTCCCCAACACCCTGATCGGCCCGGGCAACCCTTCGGCGCACCGCGTCCGCGAGAGCAGAGTCGAGCACCTGGCCGACCCACGCGCCCAGATGCCAGCCCTATTCCCGGACCTGCCCTACACCGGGAGGCAGGCGTACCACCCCGCTCGCACGGTCACGCCTTTCGTGGTGACGCCGGAGGCGGTGGCCGCCAGGCTTGCGGTGTTTGAGATCGCCCACGAAGCGACACGTGATATGCACCAGCAGTTCATGGGCCTGCTCTCGACATCAGACGCGTCGAGCCCGGTTCGCTTCAGCGGCCCCGAGCTGCTGGCGGAATGGGGTACCGGCTCGGAGGAAGCGCTACGCAAGGTGCTGTCGTACTCCTTCCTCAAGGGCTTCATCGGTCAGGCACTCAGCAGGGACGGATACCGGTCGCCGGTCCTAGTTCGACCTGGCGGCACCCTCACGGATACCCACGGAACCATCACCCTGCACGCAAGGCTGTACGACCCCGAGGTACTTGACACGGTCGAGGTGTCGCACAGCCTGGAGGAGAATCAGCGCACCCGGCAGACTGCGGCCACTGAGCGCAGCAAGACCTCGAGGATCGGCTTCGGCCCCGGCACCACCGGGCAGACCGGATCGCCGACTGCTGCGCCCGGGGCCACCGACTCCCGGCAGCTCGCAACCTCGGTGGCGGTGGGCCGGACCAAGGCCAGGACTTTCGGTGGCTCTGCCACCACCCAGGCGCTTGTCGGTGAAGGCACCTACATCGAACGTCCGAACCAACCGTACGTGCGCGTCCGGTCGGGTATCGCCTACACGATCACTCTAGAATCCGCCAACCGGCGCGGCCCGGTCTTGTACGGGCGGGAAAGTAAGCGGTTCACCTTTGCCATGGACCAGTCCGCAGAGCTCATGATCCACCCCGACTATGCGCGCCGCCTGGGGCTGCCGCTGCCCGACAGCGCCTCTCCGGCCTGGAACTCGGCCTCACTCGGCCGCTCGGAGGCCGAGTACCGAAGCCTCACCCTCGAGGCCGCCGCCATCCTCGCGAGTAGCGGTCTCAAGCCCGGAGGCAAGGGCTGGGCCGACCGGGTGGCACAGGGCGTGCGGGCCTTGGACCGCGCGCCCCATGCAGCACGACTGCTGGCTGACGCAGCCAAGATCATCAGAGCGGCCGGTGAAGCACCGCAGCCGCGCGGGGCGGCAGGTCAGATGCCGGAGACCGACCGGCTCGACCGGGAGCGGCTGATGGGGATAGCGGACGAACTGGAGCACGGCGCGCGCAGCCCGCGCAGCCTGCTGTCGGAGGCCATCACCATCACCCGCGACATTGGGCACCCGCCTGCACCTGCTCCGCAGCACGAGCAACTGGTCCGCATCGAGCGGCAGCTGCACCAGGCCGGCCGGGACGAGACCCGTGCGCTCGCCGAGCAGTTCGCGGGCCAGGACACCGTTAGGCCGCCGTCCGAGCCGCAGGCACAAGCGGTGCCGAATCGCCTACCGCGGCCGCGGCATGTCCGACCGTCGCTCACCGAGGCCCTGGTACCCGAAGCGCCGGCCGGTGTCGCTCCCGACGGCGCGGGCCGTCCAGACGACTCCGCGGCGGCACGGGCCTCGGCACTCGACCCGGCGGGAAACCACCGGCCGCCTGTGGCACCGGCAACCGGGCACACGCCTTTGCCTGACATGCCCTCAGGCATCCCGGTTGAACGAAAGCGCACCGCGGTAGCTGCCACGGACAACGTGGTCGTACTGACACCCGAACTGATCGACAAGACGCTCGGTAAGCTCCCGGGAGCCGCCTACCAGGATCGGATGCTGGAGGCAAGTTCCATCCTTGCTGCACGCGGTATCACCAGCCCCCTTTCCGTCACCGGCGACTCGGCCGCCCGGCAGGCGGGTGAGTCCGTCCGTACTCAGCTGCGCACCGTCGCCTACGTCCTGCACCGATACGGCCCCGATGCCGCCCACAGCCTGGCGGACACGTTCGCCCCGTCGCCCGGGGCGCGCAAGGGCGGACTCCCCGGCGGCGGCAACGTCCAGTCCCTGCCAGATCACCTCAGCGGAAGAGCGGCCGCGCTGGCGCGAGACCTCACGGCCGCCGGGCCGAGCAACAGCGGTACCGTCCCAGCGCACATGCCCACGCCTGCCGGACGGGAAGCGAACCGGATGGACATCGGCGCAGCTCTCGACCCGGACCGATACAGTGATTCCGCAACCCTGGCAGGCGAGGCAGACGGCCCGGCCCGAACCTCTACCGTCGACCTGGAGGCTCAACAGGGCGCCGCCATGGACCTGCCGGTTGGGCCGGACGCCCCGACCCCCGCGCCCCGTCCTGCCCGCACGTTGGCAGAGCGCATCGACCTGACAGCGCGGCACCTCCGATTCGATGATGCTGCTGCCCCCGCGACGCGGGAGAACCTGGGCCTGCTGCTCTCGCACCTCGACCGCGACTCATCACGCGGACCGGTCGAACCCCCGGCCACCGCGGTCCGGCAACTGTTGGCCACCCTGCTGGCGGATCTGCCGCAGGTACCGGACGCCGAACGGCCGCACCTGCTGCTCGCGGCACTGGAACTGAGCGGCGGTGAGGGCCCGCTGTCGGCGTCTGCAGTCCGTACGGCGGTGACCAAGGCTCTGGGCGTACCAGTGGGCGGCGTGCTGCCGCCGCTAGAGGGCTTCGCAGCGGTTGTCGACGGCGCGCGCGAGCATGCGGGCGGAAGGTATCCGGCCACCTCCGAGCGGGTTCACGAGTACGCGGCGCATGTCCTGGACCGCCCGCAGGCCCCGGGCCAAGTGCGAGAGGTGGCGGTGCTGCACTCCGTGCACCGCAGGATTCTTCCTCCAGGAACAACAGAGACGACAGGGGCGACGTCGGTGAACCCAGCGCCGGTGGGCAACCTTCGGGCAGTGGCCGGTGCCCTGGAGCTGACCGGGGCCGGACCAGCCCACGTGACGGGCGACGCCGCGGCGGTCGACGCCCTGGCCCGATTCGCAGACGACATCCGTTCCGGTACATCGTTCGGCATCAACGCACAGCTGCCGGGCCAGAGCGATACCGACGCCGCGGCAGTGGTGCTCACCGTGCGCCTCGCCCATGACCTGGGAATCCGCCACCCCCACGTCGCGGACCTGAGGACGCTGGACCGTATCGCCTGGATCAGCCGCGATGCGGGCGGCAGCTTTGCCAGTCACGACGACACGACCGGTGCGGCGGGCGAAGTCTGGGAACATGCGCGGGAGCCCGCACAGGGCCACCTGTTCGGCGGTGGCTTCACCAGCATGAACCCCGATGGCTTCCGATCACTCGCAGGCTGGGTCATGCCGCCGGGCTCAGTGGTGGACGCGCCGCGCGTGGAGGCGGCGGCGCTGCGCCTCATCGGACGCCCCGACCCACATGCTCTGATAGACACCCTCGCGCGGGCCCAGGCGATCGACCCGAGCGGCAGGTACAGCGCCCGGCGCTTGGATGCATTCGCGCAGTTTGAGGCGGCCATCCGAGGTCGGTTGAGCCTGCCCTTGCACCAGCCGCTGACGCGGGAGGCGATACAGAACTTCACCACCCGGCAGTGGATGGCCGGCTCGCTGTGGTCCGACTCCGACCCTTCCGTCCCGAAGCTGCTCGACTACCTGGTCGATCAGCACCCGTACTCGCGAGGCACCCTGCAAATAGAGTTGGTCGAAGGGACCCCCCCGTCGGTCGACCTCCTACTCGCCACTCAGGAACTGCGCAGCGAGCAAGAGCGCAACGCGATTGACTACCTGGTCTGGCATCTCCACACACCGATGTCGGTCACCCCCGCGGCATGGCAGAACCTGAGGCTGCTGGCATCCCGGACGTCCATCGAGATCGGTGCCGACTGGGCCTGGTGGCATTCCATCGACGCGCGGCTGCCGGAACTGTCCGAGCTACCGCTGATAAGCCGTGAGGAATACGGACAGCTGGCCCTGGCCGTGGCGGAGTTGCACCGTGGCGATGTGATGACCCCCGCGTCGGTCCGCGCGGTAGTGGCGGAGGCGCTGGGTATGCCGCCGGGCGGCACACTGCCGCCCCTGCAGGGCCTAGCGGCGGTGGTGGAGGGCGCGCGCGAGCACGCTGGCGGCGTGTACCCGGTAGACGCCATGCACATCCGCGAGTATGCGGCGCATGTCCTGGACCGCCCGCCGGCCCCGGGTCAGGTCCAGCGGGTCCTGGTCATGCACGACCTTTACGGGCGGCTCTTCGGTACCCAGCTTTCTATCGGTTTCCGGCTGTCGTCGCAGGACCATGACATCGCCCTGTCCCGGCTGCGGACCCTTGATGTGGCTCTCGAACTCGCCGCGAGCAGGCACCACACCGGCCTGGACAACGTACTGCTGGGTCTCCACCAGCTCGCCCACCAGCTACCTCCCGGATGGCAGGTCAACCATCCGGACGCCCCAGACCCGCTTTTGCCGTTCATCACGCCACTCGATCCCTCTGACAGGGAGCGGTTCGAGGTGGCAGACGCGGTGGACTCACTGCGGATGGCAGCCGCTCTCGGATTCGACCGGTCTGACGTGTCGGAGCTTTTGGAGCTGTTCGAGCGGGCACGTCTGGCCGCGCCTGGTCCCGCCTGGTCGATGGAGCGGCTCCGGGCCTACCGCGATGTCGAACTCGCCGTGGCTGAGTCCCGGGATTCCGGCCGCCCCGCTCCCCGCGACCTACAGGAGTTCGCCGCCGGGCTGCTGGGCGAGCTGGACCGTGGCATTGCGCTCCAGCGGCTGCTGGATCTCATGGAGGTCCTGGAGCCCGGGGCCACGCTGCGGGCTCTGAAGTTGATCGCCGACCTGACGCACGACGCCGGTGGTGTCGGCCCGCACGAGGCCAGGGTTGCAGCCGGGGCCCGACATCTCCTCGCTCTGGCCGGTGAGTTGACCGACGGCGGCGTCCTGGGGGTTACGGGGCGCCCGGTCCACACCCCGCAGGAGGCTGCTCGAGGAATGGTGAACACCGTGCTGCTGGCGCAGGAGCTCGGCATGACCGTCTCCGATACAGCGGCCCTGCGCGTGGTCGACCGTGTCGCCCGGACGGCGCTGCCGCTGCTCGACGATCCGTTGCACGGTGAAGTGCTGACTGCCGATCGGCCGCTGCGCCCCGGGAGCACCGCCGAGGGCGACGACGTAGGAGCGGTCTACGCGTCGTACCAGCGGCTCCAGTCGTTCGAACCGGACCGCGCGCCGACCGCCGAGCGGCTCGCCGTGTGGAACGCGCTGGAGACGGTGCGGGCGGAACTCGATCCTGCGGTGATCGGCGTCCCGACTACCGGAGACCTGCGGCGATTCGCCGCGAGCACCGTCTCGCCGCATCCGTCGATTCCCAAAAGGGGTACCGCTGTAGGGGAGCCCGTGAACCACACGGCGCCGGTGTCGAGACTGCTGGACTCGATGGAGGGGCTACCCGCGCAGGAGGCGGTGACAGCGCTGGCGGGCCTTTCGACGCTGCACGACTACCCGTCTCTGGTGGACGAGGTGGCGGCGCACTCCGGCAACGGGGAGTTCACGTTGGAGCGCGCACGGATCTATGCGGCAGAGCTGCTGGGGAGGCCCGCCGATCTCGGTGTGGTTCGCGAGCTGGTCGAGGTACGCAGGCTGTTCGAGGAGTTCCTCCCACAGCTGTGGCCTCCGCCGCCGGTGCCGGGAGAAGCCTGGCAGCTACCCCGGGAGCACCGGGATGTGCTGCAGGACCTGGCCGGAATGCGCGAGCTCGCACGGACCGCGGTCGACCCGGCGCCGCCCGGTGATCAGCGAGGCCCAATGGAGGCGATCAACTGGCTGGCGGATCGGGTCCTCGGTCGTCAGGACGCACGTGAGCTCATGAGGTTGTACGTAGGGGTGCGCAAACTGGATTCGCTTCGCAAGGTGACGGTGGACGATCTGTCGGCGGTCCGGCTCATGTCCTCCGTACTGGCAGAGCGGCGAGGGCATGGCGGGGGACGCGCGGTGACTGTTCAGGAACTGCGCAGGTTCGTCTCCGAGGTTCCCGACGTTGCGGGTGCCGGGGTGCCCGGTTCAGCCTTGCTGGACGTGCTGGCCCTGCATCATCCGGCGGATCGCGCACTGCTGGTCAGGACGGCCGGTCAGCCGCCCCTGGAGGTGGTACGGGCTCGGTTCGAGCGGCTGCCTGTAGAGCAGCGGGCAGGGTTGATCGAGCGGACGAACAAGCTGCTGCGGGTCCGGCCGCTCGTCGGTGACGACCCCGCAGCGGTGCTGGCCCGGGAGTTGCACGAGGGCTTGCGGCTGCGGCTGGCCGAGGCGCTCAGCCACGGCGAGCGGTCGGGCCGAGCTCTGGCCGCCAGGCTCGGCATGCCGCCAGGCGAGGGCCTGCCTGCTGGGTCGCGGGCATCGGCTGATGCGCCGGTTGGGCCGCCTGAGCGCGGCGCCCCGACGGACCGGCCTCCAGGCCTGGCTCTCCATGACGGGGCGGCGCGTATGGACGGTGCCAGGTCGTCGGATTCCCCACCGCAGGCTGATCCGGTGGGGGATCCCGGCGATCGCCTTGGGGAAGCCGCCGGGATCGCGGTTTCGGGACCGGCGCGGCAGCCCGTCCCGGACCAGCCGGTGCCGGGGGGCGAGCTGGCCCCTTCTCCCGACCACCGGCAGCCGAGCGCACCACCTGGCGCTGGCCCCGTCGAGAGCGCTGACAGCCAAGCTGCAGCGGGCCCGGCTGCGCCCGGGCTTGCGACCGTGGAAGGCTCCCGGCCAGTGGACCCGCCTGGGGCGCGGCAGTGGCGCGAGATCATGGCAGCGAGTTCCGCGGGACTGATGACGCCGGAGATGATCGGCCGGTCGCGGCTGCACGCTCCGGTGTACGTATCACTGGAGCCGGTGCCGGGCCAGGACCCCCTCCGCAGCGTCCAGGCATGGCTGCGCAATGAGCTTCCGTTGTTCGGCCTCCCCGTGCCACCCACCGAGATCCGGGCCGGGCATATCGTTATGGAATTTCCCTCCGGAGCCGGCTTCGACCTCGGACTGCTCGGCGGCGGAGCGGCCAACGACAGCCTCGTCATCCCGATGACGCAGGCGTACCAAGTGGGATCAGTGGTCCTGGACTGGCCGGTGCGCGGCAGCACCTGGGTTTTCCTCGAGCCCGACAACCCGGCAGAGGCGGGCGATGGACGTGATTGACAAGACGGCTGACTACGGTTCACGCACCGATACTCCGCCCGCGTACGACGCTTCGGTGCCCCTCGAGGTACGGCCGACCTGGGCGGCCGAATGCCACCAGATGCTGCTCTGGCTCGCGGGCAGGATCTCCGACCAGGCGATCGCCCGGGCCAGATCCCGGCTCGCGAGCGGGCACCGGAGCAACATGGCACTGGATCTCCTCCACGAGCTGCTGCTGGGCGATGTACCGCTGCCTGAGGCCGACGAAGACCTGCTGGCCGAGCTACTGGAGGCGGACGGCCACGACTCCTCGCCTCTGGACGACCTGCCCCCCGCCGGTCCGGACCCGCTGCCGCCGCCGTATGACTTTGCGCCCCTGCTGGACGGCGTCCGCGGCGGCGACCCCATCCGCGACGATCTGGCTGCCCCGGACGTCGCAGCGATCGAAGCCGTTGCGGACGCCTCCGGCGTCCGCAGCCTGTGGCGCAGCTGGCGCACGCCCGCGCAGAGCGGCGCGCAGCCGCCAAAGCGGGTGTACGTGGTCGAAGCCATCCAGAGGCTGGACCTGCCCCGCCTCACCGGCATCGTCCAGCGGAGCCTTGAGGCGACGGGTGACGCGGACCCGCAGGTGGAGACGTACGCCATCGGCGACCAGCTCCCTCTGTACCAGAGGCTCGCCCGCAGCCGCGGGCGCCTGCTGTGGACGCCGCAGCCGGCCCCGCCCCCCTTGCTGGCCCCGGTCTTTGACGAGGCGGACGGGCTGGCCGGGCCGTGCTTCTACCCCCACCACCCCAGGATGGACCTCGTGGAGGCCCTGCAGGTCGCCGACTACCTATGGGCCGGAGAGCCGTTGCTAATCTCCCCCGACCGCCTGGACGACGTCCTGGACCCCTGCCGCAGCAAAGCGGTACCTGTGGACTTCCGCACTGACGGCACCTGGATCTGGACCGACGCCACGACGTACTACCTGGAGGAGTATGGGCTCGAGCCGCCCAGCGCGCTGCTCGCCCACATTCGCGCCGCCGACTACCGCGCTCCCACGGTGGACACCGCCGCCCGGCACCGGGCCGTGGCTTTCCTCACCGGCTCGGACTGCTCCGTCACAACCACCGGGGAAACAGAGCCCGTTCCCCGCTGATCCCTTCCCTGGCCTGCCGCGCAGCTACGGGCCGGCACCGCTGAGCTGGAGAACCATCGTGAACCCACCCGGACCCACCTGCACGGAGCCGACCAAGGAGAAGGAGGCGGGACGGTGAGCCGTCGCATCCTCAACGTCTCGCGCCACGAGCCGGGCTGCTACCCGACCATCGGCCAGGCCCTCGCTGAGGCAGGCAACGGGGCCATGATCAATGTGATGCCCGGCGAATACCGCGAGAGCCTCGTGGTCCGCATCCCGGTGAGCATCACCGCCGAGGACGGCCGCGGGACTGTCACCCTGGAGGCAGCCGAGGACAGCGCTGTCCTGCTCGCCGCAGAGGCGTTGACACTCCGCGGCATGGTGCTGCGCAACCGGAACTCCGGAAGCGCGGCGGTCGACGCGGCCGCCGGCCGACTCACCATGGAGGACTGCACCGTCACATCGGACTCGTGGGCCGCGGTCGTGGCACGCAACCAGTCCTCGCTGATGCTGCGCGACTGCCTAGTCCACAACCCCGGGGGGTCCGGCGTCGTGATGGTGGAGCAAGCGGACGGCCTGATTGAGCGCTGCGTAATCGAGCAGATCGGCGGCTCCGGAGTGGTGATCGCCTCGGGAGCCGACCCCGTGATCAGGGAGTGCACCGTCCGGGACGTCCAGGGCAACGCCGTGTGCGGCACCGACCAGGCCCGGGGGCGAATCGAGAACTGCGACCTCTCCGGCGCCTTCGGCCCCGCCGTCGGCCTGGATAACCGCAGCACCACCGCGCTAGTCCGAACCCGCATCCACGACACCGAGGACTCCGCCCTCCATCTGGCAGGAGGAGCACGCGCCACCATTGAAGACTGCGAGATCTCGGACATCGCCGGCCACGGCATCGTCCTCACGGCTGGTGCGGAGCCCACCGTGCTGCGCAGCCGAGTGGTGCGCACGGGCGGCAACGGCATCCATGTGGCGGACCGGTCGCGCGGCACCTTCGAGGACTGCGAGGTGCGGGAGGCAGCCGACGTCGCCGTCTGGGTGACCGGGGGAAGCAACCCGGTCCTCACCTCCTGCCGGATCCGGGAATGCAGGGATCTCGCGGTCGCGGTCAGGGAGCAGTCGGCCGGAACCTTCACCGGGTTGGAGGTTCGCAACGTGCAGCGGCACGGCATCGGGATCAGCACTGGAGCCAATCCGTTGTTCCGCGAGGTCTCCGTCTCCAGCTGCGACGGCCACGGGGTGCTGGTTGCCGAGCAGGGCCGCGGACGCCTCGAGGACTCGCAGATCCAGCACACGAAACTGGCTGGACTCGCGGTCTCCAGCGGCGGCAACCCGTACGTGAACGGGACCAGGTTCTCCGGCAGCGCTGACGCCGGGGTGCTGGTGGGGACACAGGGACGCGCTGTGCTGCGCGACTGCGAGGTGTCCGAGGCCGACGCGCAGGGCGTCATCGTCCAGGACGACGGTGAGCTGTCTCTTGTCCGCTCAAAGGTGCACAGCTGCCAACAGGGCGGCGTCCGTTTCGCCGGGAATTCCCGGGGTGCTGTCACCTCCTGCGAAGTGCATTCCAACGGCGCCGACGGCATGTTGATCGAAGCCACCGGTTCGATCACCGTTCGGGACTGCGAGGTCCGGGACAATACCGGAGCGGGCCTGCGCCGCACGGTGCCCGACACCGAACTGGCGGTAGAGAACCTGACCAGCTACGGCAACGGCGCACCGGACACCGACAGCGCCCTGGCCGCGGCCGCGACCACCGGCGCATCCCCGGCACCCGGCGCCCCGCCGACCGTTGCCGGCATAGTCCTGGGCAGCTTCCCCGACACCGACCCGCTGAGCACGGCGGTGGCCGAACTCGAAGCCCTAGTAGGCCTGTCGGCCGTGAAACACGAGGTGACCAGCCTCGTCAATCTGAACCAGATGGCCGCGCGTCGACGAGAAGCCGGACTCCCCGCCCCGCCGATGAGCCGGCACCTCGTCTTCGCCGGGCCGCCCGGCACCGGGAAGACAACCGTTGCCCGCTTGTACGCGCAGATCCTCGCTGCGCTCGGCACCCTGCGCCGTGGCCACCTGGTCGAGGTGGCGCGGCTGGACCTGGTGGCGCAGATCGTCGGCGGGACGGCCATCAAGACCGCCGAGCGGTTCGAGGAGGCCCGCGGCGGTGTGCTCTTCATCGATGAGGCGTACACCCTGGTTTCCGGGGAGGACGGCAGTGGCCCCGACTTCGGCCGTGAGGCGATCGACACCCTGGTGAAGCTGATGGAGGACCATCGGGAAGATGTGGTCGTGGTGGTCGCGGGATACTCCGACGAGATGCGACGGTTCCTGGCCTCGAACCCGGGCCTAGCATCGAGGTTCACCCGGACCGTGGACTTCGAGGACTACACCGCTTCCGAACTGGTGACCATAGTGGAACACATGTGTGGCAAGCACCGCTATGAGCTAGTGGGCGAGACGAGGCAGACTCTGAACCGATACTTCGAATCCCTGCCCCGCGACAAGGAGTTCGGTAACGGCCGTACCGCTCGGAAGGCGTTCGAGTACATGGTGGAGCGGCAGGCCCAGAGGCTGGTGAGTATGCCAGACATCCCGACGAGGGAACTGACGAGGCTGCTGCCCGAGGACGTCGCCATGCCCGCGGTCTCCGGGGCGCAGGCCGGGGCGGCCGACGAGGCTGATCTGACGGAGCTTCTGGAACAACTCGACGGCATGGTGGGGCTCGCGCAGGTCAAGCGGGAGGTCGCCGACATGGTGAACCTGCTTGCATCGGTCCGCCGAAGGCGGGCCGCGGGACTGCCGGAGCCCTCGCTCAGCCGCCACCTGGTCTTCTCCGGCGCCCCAGGCACCGGTAAGACCACGGTGGCGCGGCTGTACGGCCGTCTGCTGCGTGCGCTCGGCGTTCTGACCCGCGGCCAACTGGTCGAGGTGTCCCGGGCAGAACTGGTGGGGCAGTGGGTGGGGCATACCGCACAGCGCACCCGGGAGGCGTTCGAGAGCGCGCGCGGCGGGGTGCTCTTCATCGACGAGGCTTACACCCTCGTGCCATCCGGATCTGGGACAACGGACTTCGGCCGTGAGGCGGTGGACACCCTGGTAAAACTGATGGAGGACCACCGGGACGAGGTTGTGGTCATCGTCGCCGGCTACTCCGCGGAGATGGATACCTTCATCGCCTCGAACCCGGGCCTGTCGTCGCGATTCTCGCGGCGGATCGAATTCGAAAACTACACGCCGGCGGAGCTGGTGACGATCCTCGAAATGCATGCGGCCCGATCCGGGTACGTGTGCTCCGAGGGGGCCCGGGTGGCACTGCTGAAGCAGTTCGAAGCGGTCCGGCGCGGCCGGACCTTCGGCAACGGCCGCTATGCCCGCCAGGTGCTGGACACCATGGTGACCCGCCAGGCGGGCAGGCTCAACACGGTCGAATGGGCAACCGAGGACGAGTTGCGTATGCTGCAGGTGGATGACCTGGTGATGGTTGGCGCTGCGGGCCCCGAATTGCTCGAGGCTCAGGCCCAGAGTTCAGTGGACGAGACCGACAGCTGAATGCGCGGCCGGGCCAGCACAGAGAGCCTTTCCCGGTAAGCGATCATGCCTGTGAGTGATCGTTCAGATGGTGCGGTCGTATTCGAGCTGGAGCAGGACGAGGGCTGCGGCGGCGATCTGGGTGATGCGGCTGGGATCGAGGCTGACCCGCCGCAGGGCCTTGAAGGTGGTCTTGAGCAGGGCGTTCGCGCGTTCGCACATCCCGTGGATGCCTCGGATGACCCTGTTGAAGGTGTGCTGGGCTTCGGTGAGTTCACCGCCTGCGGGCTTCTTGACCGGGTGACGGGAGCCGTCTCCGGTGTTCTCGTAGCCGAGGTCGACCAGGGTCGGTGTGCCCAGTTGGTCGGCGAGCAGGTTCAGAGCATCGACGAGCCCGTGGTGGCGGGCGCAGGAAGTGTAGCTCGCGGCCGGGCCGCACCGGCGAGATCCAGATCGGCCGGCCGTCCGGGGCGGAGATGACCTGCACATTGCCACCGTGATGCTTGTGCTTGCCCGACCACCAGAGGTCTGCCCCGTAGGGCCCCCGGGCCGGCCGCGACGCGGTCGGTGCGGATGACCGTGCCGTCCAGGTTGAGGTGGGTCAGGCCATCCGCCTCGGCCCGTTCCAGCGCGGTGGCCAGGTCCGGTGCCCCGGCCGCCAGGACCGTCAGCCTTCGTGCAGGTATCGGTAGGCGGTGGAGGTGGACAGGGGGTCGTCGCGGGCGAGTTGGGACAGGCGGGTGCCGTCGAGGAGCCAGCGCAGGATCAGGACGGCCTGCTTGAAGCAGCCCAAGGCGCGGCGCCCGCGGCGGGTGCCGACCTCGGCTCGGTGGCTTCGCAGGGCCAGGTGCTCGGCGGTAGAGCGCCGGACGTCGAGCACGGCGCTGTATGTGACACTGGTTCCTGCCCGGAGTTGGGAGTGCACCACGAGACACGCGGACGCGATCCCGCTCAGCGACCGCCGGTTACCGGGAAAGGCTCAGTCAGCTGCGATGCAGGCTGGTCACTGCGGTTGCGTTCGCCTCGTCGGTCGCCCGGCAGCGCGCGGCTGACGCCAGCAGGTCTTCGGCGTAACGGTCGTAGTAATCCCGCAACCGGCGCAGCGCAGCGACCATGTCCTGGGTATTGGCGTCGTGCTGCTCCTCGGCGGCCGCCGCCGGAGGCAGAGTGCCGTAGCTGCCTGACGCATCCGGGCACTGCGCCGAATACCGGTCGATGCGCGCGGACAGATCCCGGCCTGCCTCGAGAAATTGTCGGGCGAGTTGTTCCAGATGCGCGGGGTCGACCGTGGTGTAGTTCGACATCGATGCCCTTTCCTGATTGCTGCTCAATACAAGCTTCACAGGCGATCTGACTATATGTCTGTTTTGCCGTGTGGGTGGCAGTGCAGCTCGTGTCCCATTCTGGTGCTTGGGTTGAGCTGTCAGCAGGCCCAGTAGGGCCCAGTAGGGCCCAGATTGATAGGCCCAGAGGCCTAATTGATCGAAGATACTAAGGATTTCGCCTTCTGTGGCTTGATTTTCCAAGGTCATTGGCCCAGGGTTGGCTGGCAGGCAAAGAGTGACGTTCCACGGTGTGCGAGAGCCTCGGATCTGGCCGCTTGGCAGATCATTCGCTGCTCCGCCGAGGGCACGCTGAAACTCTGCCCGAGCGCAGCCGCCTGCGCGGTCTGCGTCCCCTCGCACGCCAGAAGAAAGCTCAATAGGCGAATCGATGACCAGTGACATGCAAGTTAAGGGAGGGGGAGCACCGGTAAGGGTGTTGGTGGTCGACGACGACCTCGTCGTACGCAAGGGACTCGCCAGCCTTCTGACCACCGACGACGGGCGAATCGTCGTGGTCGGTGAGGCCCGGGACGGGAGCCACGCCCTCGACTTGGCCCACGAGCACACGCCCGATGTCGCGCTGCTGGATCTGAACATGCCCCTGTATGACGGCCTGTACGCCCTCCCGGAACTCTCCAAGATCTGCAAAGTTCTCATGCTCACCAACAATGACGCACCCCTCGTCGTCGACCAGGCGCTCCGGGCCGGCGCGAGGGGCTATCTGGTGCACCGCCAGTTCAATGCCGCTGAGTTGGTCGCCAGTGTCCTTGCTACGGCGACAGGACGGGCTCACTTGTCGCCCAGTGCTATCAATGCGCTAGCGGACAATCTCCGTTCCATGCGGTCCACTTGTGTTGGCGTATCCGGGGGTGACCGGGGAAAGGAACTCTCCAGGCGTGAGTTGGAGATCATGGAGCACATAGCTCGAGGGATGAGCAACCCTGAGATAGCCCGCATACTGTTCCTCAGCGAGAAGACCGTCAAGAATCATGTGAATCGGATCTACGCAAAACTCCAGGTTCGGACCCGAGCCGCGGCGGTAGCCCTGTGGCTGGGAGCGGATGTCACCGAGGTCGGCTGATCTGCGCCTCCCCGGCGCCAGCCGCTGCCACTTCGGGACCCACCCGGCCCGCCTCGCGGCGCCGCCTTTGTTGATCGTCAATTTGCCGGTGTCTGAGCCGCGATTTGCGAGCTGGGCGTGCTGAGGGACCGGCGTGGTGGCCGGGGGTCTCCGAGGTCATTCGAATCGTGGGTGGTCAGGGATGTGCAGGTCAGCCAGCGGGTCGGGGCAATGCGGCGAGATGGTGGTAGGCAGCGGCAAGTCCGTTTCTCCAGGGCAGGTTTAAGAGATCCACAGGTGGATGCGGCGGCCGCCGCGGGAGAGGCGGGCGGCGACGTGGAGGATCCGGTAGCGCGGTTTCTTCAGCTCGGCGGCTGCGAGGTCACCGTCAGCAGCAGGAACTGTGTCCAGGCGATCAGATCGTCGGCGGTCAGGGCGAGCTCGAGCCAGACCATGTTGATGGTGAACTGGCGGGAGGGGAAGCCTCCGATCCCGCGCGGCGGACGATAATCCGGGTTCCGGCCGGGTAGCCCGCGAGGTCGACCATGCCAGTCAGCTCGGCGACCTCGGCGACCTCGGCGCCTTCGCGCAGGGTGCTGTCCTGGTCGGGGGCCGGGCGCCACAACCGGTCGGGAACGGCAGGGATCGCCCGGCGGACCGGGTCGGCGACCGCATGGCCGACCGAGAAGTACGAGTGGATCCCGCGCTCGTGCAGGCTTCGGATGTGGGCGAGGAACAGCTTGGAGCATCCGGCGCTGTCGGTGCGGATGAGGATGTCGGTGCCGTGGCGGTGGGCGTCGGGCATCTGGGCAAGGGCGTCGCCCAGCAGGGTGATCTGATCGCTCGCGGTGTTCGCCCGGCGTTGCCGGGACGCAGCCTACCGGCCAGGGCTTTCGCCGGTGTTGACGAGGAAGCACAGCAGCGGGTGGTAGCCGAATCCGCCCTTGTAGGTTGGCGCGGCAGACTCCTTCTCGGAATGGCAGGTCAGCAGAGTGCCGTCGAGGTCCAGCACGAGACCGGGCACCTCGCGACCGCCTCCCCGCACCGTGGGTATGCCCTTGCCCTTCTCGGCGGCCTGCAGCCAGGCCACCTCCCGAGCCTCAGCCCGGGCGGAGTGCAGCCCGGGCGAGCGCCGTGTCGTCGATCTCGGCGAGCAGCCGCCAGGCGGTGGCCGTGGAGACCACCGGCCCGAACACCTAGCCCTGGTCCCGCAGCACCGCAAGATCGGTGATGGTCTCGCCGCCGTCGGCGATCATCACCGTGAGGTCCACGGCGATGCGGCCGGGATCGTGCCCGGTCCCACGTGGCCGCAGAGGCTGGAGCTCATCCGTCGTACGCGGACGTCAGCCCGGTTGCCTCGGCAAGATCCGCGAGCCTCCGTGCACCGGCATGCCCCACCGCCCCCGAACCATTCGCCATGACAAGGACTTTGGGACGCGAACCGATAGCCTTCACGCAGAGAGTGCCTTCCAACCGTGACAGCAGCGACTCTAGACAAGTCTCATCGTCCCTGGTCGGAAGGCACTTTCGCGTTCACGGCACGGTGATCGCCCTCTCCCAAGTGAAAGCGGGAGGCTAGAGCTGAGTGGCGGGAATGACAGAGAGGGCTCCGGCGACCTCGTAGGCGAACCTGACGCCGCGCTGCCACTGGGTCTGATCGATCTCGTTGCTGACGACGCTTTGCTGGTCCACCTGGACCAGGCGGTGGGGAGAGCAAATTGTCTGGATCGTGGGGACGCCAGCCTGGTTCAGGGCGGTGCCTTCTCCGTAGAGGTCGCCGCCGCTTCCGGGCGTCAAGACCATGGTCCGCCGGAAGTCAGCGTCCCGTGAAGCTTTGGCGCAAAGGCTCTGCAATGCGGGTACGGGTGTGGTGACATGTACGTGCGGTTCGGTGAGTCCCGTGCTGACATAGTCGTCGCCCTGCTCTATCCACTGACGGGCCCCGATGTGTTCGACGGTGAAGGCAGCGACCGCCTTGGCCATGAGGTCGGGCCGGGTGTCGATAAACAGCTGGGTGCTCTTCAGGCCGCCGGCGCCCGTCAGGTAGTGACCGGTGGCGTGGACGATGACGTACGTCCGCGGCAAGTGGCTCCTGGGGATCTTGGCCAGGTCGCACGCGATGGAGCGCAGGATGACGCCGCCGCTCTCTTCGATAGCGTTCTGGCCGTCGGTGTGCGTGTTGAGGATGACGACCTCGTCGCTTGCGCCGGGGATCACCGTCACGAGCATGTCGGTGCTCTCGGAGCTCTCGTTGGCGGTCAGAGTCAACGTGGCGTGGACGCCGCCTGCTACTGCCGCGTTGCGCACCGCCACTCCCGCGTCACGGTCGAGGGTGATTGCGGGGGTGCCCTGGATAGGAAGGCTGGAGGGAATCCACTGGTTGGCCACAAATCCGGGGCAGCTGTCCACGAGCATGATTGCTCCAATGGCACCAGCCTGTTGGATTGCGTTCAGGAGCGGGAACGGTGTAGCCCAGGCGAAGCTGATCGGTTCGGTGGGCTGCAGAGTCTTGTCGGGGTCGTACGTGCTCACGATCTGTTGATCGAAGGCGGCAAGGGGGTAGACGGTGAGCGGTCCGATTTCGAAAACGGCAATCTTGCCTTGCAGGTTCACTGCGGACAGATCCTGCGACGATCCGGCGTTGACGTAGACGAGCTGGCCGGTGACTCCGCCCTGCGGGGTCTGGCCGGAGTAGGGGTAGAAGTCGCCGACATTGATCGCTCCGGGAGTGACGCCGTCGTTGATGATCAGCGCGGCGTTACCATATGCCCACCGGGTGAAGTACTGAGTGGTGCGCTGGGGGCAGAGTCCTGCTTGCTGCATACCTTCCGCGAGCCAGTTGATGTAGTTGTGGTGTGCTGGCGAACCCGTGAGCCTGGGACCGAAGTTCACCATCGTGTTCAGATCATCCCACAGGTCAGGGGCCTGGCACCCGCTCAGCGGGTAAGCTGACGTGGGCGCAGCCAGGACGCCGGCAGAACTTCCCCATGCGGGGCCTGAGCTCAGGAGAATCGCAGCGGACGAAGCTGCCCCGAGGGCCAGAAAATTGCGTCTGGAAGGATTCATCAATTCCTCCTGAAGTGCGTATTCTTGGTTGGCGGGAATCGAGGGAACTTAACTTTCAGGCGTCGTCGACGGGGAAGTCAATGCGCCCAAGGAATCGCCACCTCCACCATCGCGTGGACATGAGCGTTGAGCGGCTCAATTCAAGGCGACCAGAATTCGCGTTGAGTTCTTCAGTGACCGCACCACGGTTGTCATAGAATGCGCCCGCCATGGAGATGGTTTTCGCCGGTGCTGCGTCGGTGTATCAGGTACGCCTAGCTAGAGCGAGAATAGTGCATGATTCAGGCCGTGATAATGGGTCTAGGGCCCCATTTCCCTACCCCGGGGAAGGGGACGTTGTTCTCGCGCTTGTCCTATTCGGGGTTATCCGGACTGTCGGAGCCATAGGAGGTCTTCGATTTGAGCGGTGCGCCTTGTTGTCGTTCTTCAGCCGGGGACCGGTAGAGAGTGGAGCCGGCTGAGATCGTAGGTGATCACGGTGACCCACGTGAGTGACAGGCGAGGTGGAGGAAGCGGCGACGGCCGGTGGTGACCAGCTGGGCGGCCGCGGAGAACAGGCGGAGCCGGAGGCCTTTGGGCTCTCAGCGATGGGCGGATCCGGGAAGGGCGAGCATGGGCATCCAGGTCAGCAGTTCGAGCGTGGCCTGGATGGTCTCCAGCCAGATCTGCTTCTTGCGGTGCGGTGGAGGAACACGTTGCGCAGGCCGGTGGCGCGGGCGGCGTGGATGAGGCCCTCGGCGCGTGCGCGCTGTCGGTGCGGTAGTTCCAGTTTCGCGATTGGACGGCCGGCGGTGTCGTGACGGTCGGGTCAGAGGTCACCGGGCCGAACACACCCTGCTCGGCGTCACCGTGTAGGCGATTACGAAATTCGGCTCTGGCGCTGATCTTGTGACGCTGTCGGTTTCAGTGGCGGCCGTGATCACGGTGCGCGTGTTCTTCGCGGAGTCTCGAGGTGTTGTTCCCTCATCTGGCCGGTGTCGTGGTGGAGTTGGTCGAGCAAGCTGTGGCCGGAGTGACGATGCATGCGCGGTCCCCCTCGGCGGGCGCGGACTGTCCGCACTGCGGCAGTGCGTCGGGCCGGGTGCACGGCCGGTACTGGCGACGGCTCGCGGACTCCTCGGGTGGCGCCAGAGTGGTGATCGAGCTGCTCGTGCGGCGGTTCAAGTGCCCAAACCAGGCATGCCCGGCGGTGACGTTCGCCGAGCAGATCGCGGGGCTCGAGCCCGCATGCCCGCTACACGCCACTGGGTCGTGAGCGGTTGACCTCGATCGCTCTCGCACTGGCCGGCCGCGCGGGTGCCCGCCTGGCCGGGATGCTGGGCCTGCGCGTCGCGGAGGACACCCTGTTACGCCTGGTCCGCGCCGCACCGGAAGAACCCGTCGGACAGATCCGCGTGCTCGGGGTCGACGATTTCGCGCTGCGCAAGGGCGACTCGGTGCAGGTCGCCGACGCTTGGCATCTGGCACAACCTCGGCGAGGCAGTGGAAAAGACCGTCTCCGCCCACCACGCCTGCGTCCGGACCGGGTTCGAGAACACCGTACCGGCCGTCCCACCGACCAGCGACGACATCTGGCTTACGCCGCCGGCGCCGGGTGCCTCGCTGCTCGACGTCTGCGGGCGGGGCACGCCGCCTACTGCGCGAGGTTCACGCCGAATTCGAAGATCTGCGCCTCGTCGTATGGCTCCCTATCCAAGAACGCGGGGCTCTTCACTGCCCCTGTCGGCGAAGCAGCAGAGTCAATCGCGGCCCGGCAGGCGCAGGTCCCGTGCTTGTGCCGCGAGAGTCAGCTTGTCGATCTTCCCGTTGGGAAGCATGGGAAGCGCGGCCACAATCTCGAAGCTCTTGGGGCACTTGTAGTCTGCCAGCACCTGCCTGCAGAGGATTTCGAGCTCGTGGGACTCCACGGACCAGTCCGGGTGGGGGTTCACAAAGGCGATCCCGACCTCGTGGTAGAGAGGGTCGGGCACGGCCACCACTGCCGCAGCCGCCACTGCGGGGTGGCGTTCGAGCGCCATCTCCACCTCGCGTGGGTAGACGCTGTACCCACCGGATTTGTACATCTCTGAGATCCGCCCAATGAGTCGCACGTTGCCGTCTGGGAGCCAGATCGCGAGGTCACCGGTATGCAGGAAGCCGTCTGCCGTAAACGCAGCTTCCGTTGCCTCGGGGCTGCCGTAGTACCCCTGCATGAGGCAGGCATGACGGGTCTGTATCTCACCGGTCTGGCCGACTGCCACTGGTCGGTCTTCGGCGTCCGCAATTCGGAAGTCCAACCGGGGGTCGGGCCTGCCGATGGTGGTGGCCAGTGTCTCGTCATCGGCGTCGGCATCCGGGTTGCACAGGGACACGCATGCCTCGGTGAGTCCGTAGACCATGCCGAGCTGGGCGCCGGTGCGGCGTAGCCGGGCGACCAGCTCGGCCGGCATGGGTGCACCGCCCCAGGCAATCCGTTGGAGGGCGCCGAGGTCGGCGGATTCGAATCCGGGTCGGGCGGCGACGAGTTGGAACATGGTGGGAATCCCGCCCCATAGGGTGATCCGTTCACGCTGGAGTATGTCGAGCGTCGCATCAGGGTCGAAGTGCTCCTGGTACACCAGGCAGCCGCCCTGGGCCACCGGCAGCAGGCCGAGGTCCATGATCCCTCCGACGTGGTTCACCGGCAGATAGGCGAGGGCACGACATTGCGGTGTCGGAGACCAGGCGGCCTGCAGCAGGCAACCGCGGGTGAGGGCCTCGGCGGAGAGCATCACGCCCTTCGGCTGACCGCTGGTACCCGAGGTGTAGACGAGCGCGGCCACGTCGTCCGGACGACAGGCCAGGCGGGCCTCGGCCAACTCGGCCGCAGGAGCCTGTGCCCCCTCCGTGAGGAATGTCTCAAAGGGGACCGCAGCAAGAGAGGCAGGGCTGGCAGCGGGCTCAGCGGCGCCGTCGGGCGTCAGGGCCTGTGCGAGCCCTGCAGGCTTGCCGTCCCCGATTGTGACAACCCGGCGCATTCCCGGAACGCGGTCCGACAGTACGCGAGCGGTCGTCCGATAGCTGCGGCCCTGGTGCTCGGTGAGGGTGAACAGGAAGGAAGCTCCGCTGTCAGCGACCACATGGAGCAACTCGCGTACGGTGTGGCGAGGGTTGAGCCCAACCCAGACTGCCCCGATCTCTGAGAGGGCGAAGAAAATTGTGAGGAACTCGGGTCGCGGAGTTATGAGCACAGCGACCCGGTCGCCTCGTCGTACCCCAGACTGGATTAGGGCCGCGGCACAGTTGTGTACGTCCTGGGCACCCTGCGCGTAGGTACGCCGGGCTGACCCCAAGACGTCCAGTTCGGCATCAGGGGTGATCCGTGCCCAGTGCTGCAGGAAGTCCACCGGACGTTCCACCTGTGGAACCTCCGGAGTGCTGGGGTCGACGGCTTCAGGAGTGGACATGGGAGTTTCGGCCGTACCGGACTGAGGGAGGATCAGCAGGTAGATCCAGTCGGCGACCATTGCCGGCCTGTCGGAGCCCTCCACCTCCAGGGTGTTGCGTGTGACGCATCGGAACCGCCCAGGTCCCTGTTCCTCCAGCTGTAGCAGCTCTGCGCGCAGCCGCACCCGTGCGCCGACCAGCACGGGCTGCACGAACCTCACCCTGTCGACTCCGTAGTTGAGGCCATAACCTCCAGCGAGGTCGATCCGCAGGTACTTCTTGTGGAAGGAAATGATCATTGAGAGAAGCAGGAACCCCGAGATCAAGTCCTCACCCCAGGGATCCCCGTTACTGGAGGGGAAGCCGAGGTAGTCCTCGTGTAGAAGCGTCGAATGCTGGAACGCATGCTCGGACTTTCGGTTCATTGTGACCCAGTCACTGACGAAGAGCACTTGTCCTGTCAAGCGCTTCAGCGAAGCCAGGGTGACCGAAATTGACATGGATCGGGTCCTCTCGTCTGGTCAACCGATGCCCTAGCAGGCGTCGGTCACCGTGGCAATCGTTCAAGCGGATGGGGACGAACAGTCGGGCACGGCCCCGAACTTCGAGCTCAGAGGGTTGAGACGGGCGTCGGGCCCCCCGGTGCCTGGTCGTTCTGGGTACCGAGGTCAGCAGTGGCGTTCGGATCGCGGGAGCGCAGCCACAGTGGGCGGGCAGCGGCGAGTAGCGGGAGGGCGGCCACGAGCCAGGGAAGGCTATTGACGATGGGGGAATCGGAACCTGTGAGGGTGTTGAAGTTGATCCAGACCACAACGGTGGAGGCGAGCAGGCCGAGGAAGGCGATCGCGGGTGCGAGCAGAGTGCGCCACCAATGCCAGTCCGGATCCTTTCGGAAGTAGACCATGACCGCCACGCAGACCGTCGCTTCCAGCAGCATGATCCCCAGGGTGGAGATCCCGCTCATAGTCGTCGTCAGGTTGCGGTAGGGATCGAGTCCCGCTGCCGCGTACACAGTCACGATCAGCAGGCAGAGTCCAGTCTGGGTGAGGCTGGCCACGTACGGGGCCTGATGGACGGGGTGCGTGCGTCCGACAGCCTGGGGCATGAGGCGTTCATGGCCGAGTGCGTAGAGGTAGCGCGAGGCGGCGTTGTGTGAGGCCAGCAGGCAGGCGAAGGCCGAAGTGATGATCAGGATGGCGATCAGCGCGACCATAGCGGGGCCGAGGAAGTCACCCGCCACCCCCAAGACCATCATGCCCTGCTCTTTGCCGGCGATGTTCCGCACCTGGTCGACTCCGAGGGCGCCGACTAGCGTCCAGGAACTCAGGCAGAAGAAGAACCCGACCGTCACCACGGCGATGTACATGGCCCGAGGGAGGGTCCGCTTCGGCATTCTGGTCTCGAGAGCGTAGACAGCCACGGCCTCGAAACCGCAGAACGAACCGAACGCGAACATGATCGCGACGCTGGGCGCCCCGGAGAACACTGTATGCGGGGAGAACGCAGCAGCGGGGAAGGCAGCCGTGCCTTTGATGAGGATGATAGCCACCGTGAGCAGGGTCAGTACGGAGAACTCGAGCGCCATGAGCACGGTGAGGATGCGCCCCGAGATGTCGATTTTCCGGTAGCCGCAGATGCCCATCAGCGCGACGAATCCGACGCTGAAGCCCCACCAGGGCAGGTCCGCATTGAGCAGCAGCTGGCCCACGAGCCGGGCGAAGTAGCCAATGCCGCCGGCCAGCGCGACGACCATCGCGTTGTAGGCAAGGAGGGCCAGCGTGCCTGATGCCGCAGCCGAGGGGCGTCCCAGCGACCTGGCGACGTACGTGTAGAAGCCGCCGGTGGAGGTCACGCGGCGACTGATCGCCGCATAGCCGACGGCGAAGCACAACAGCGTGGCGGTGGCTATGAGGTAGGCGCCGGGGGCTCCGGCACCATTACCGATAGACATCGACAGCGGAACCGTCCCGGCGATCCCGATGAGTGGGGCGGCTGCGGCCAGCGAGAGGGCCGCCACCTTGAGCGTGGACAGGCTGCCGTGCAGTTCGGTCGGTGGGCGGTTTGTGGCGAACGAGGCTTGCGAGGTCCGGTGGAACATGGTCTGACCTCCTGGCGGAGTCGGATGTCCGATGGCTGTGTGGCGAACTGTTCCGGCGGCCCCGATCAGGGGCCGCGCATGATTCGCAGACGGGCCGAAGGGAGCTGCCCGGAGCGTTGTTTGCGGTACCCGGTCGCCGGTCGGGGCCCTCTCGGGATGCGCAGAAGGCGCTCAATGACGCAGAAGGGAAATCAGGGTGACATGTGATGGCCGCTAGGAGCCGCACGACCTTCCACTGACGCCACCCGGTCGGAGGGCCCGGCGGTGAACCCTCAGCCGTGCTGCGCGGGCCCTGATTCAGACGCGTCCGCAAGGCCCAGATAGGCCGCCAGATAATTCCTGATCATCAGCGACAGCTCATCGATGATGGCCTCATCACCAGGCGCACGCTGCGCCAGGTCGAGCATCCGGGTCACCGTCTCCGAGACGGTGAGCGCGACGACTTCGGCACGCTCCCGGCCCAGCTTGGGATTCCGGACCCGCAGCGAGTGCGCCAATCTGCCGGCGGTGCGCAGGGTCGATTGGTGGTCGAGTTCCTCCAATTCGGGCACGACCTGCAGGGCTGCCCGGAGTGCCGCACCCCCCGGTACCGTTCTCCGCATGTCCATCAACCCGTGAATGACCTCGTCGACTGTCGAATGCCAATCCGGCGCGACCTCGAAAGCTCGCGATTTCCCCTGAACGTACTCCCCACGCAAATCCTCGAACCGCTCGAAGAGTTCCCGAATAATCGAGATCTTGTCGGGGAAGTAGGAGTAGAGCGTCGATACGTTCACCTGTGCCCGCGCGGCGATGGCGTTGGTGTTCAACGACGGCAGGCCTGATTCGATGAGGATTTCGGTCGCCGCGGTGAGGATCTTCTCGACTGTCCGGTGTGCCCGCGCCTGCACAGGAGCACGGCGTCGCTCTCGCGATGCGCTCGGCGCTGAGCTTGAGGACTGATCGCCAGACATGCCCACCATATTGTCGAAACTCCGATCCACTCGCAGGTGCCCGCTATGTCGGCCGGTCATGTGCGGAGCCACCCTCCAGCTCCGGCCCTGTTGTGTTCGCACCGGGTCAGATCTCATGCGTCGTGTGCATGAGAACAGCCTGAGCGGAGTCCGAAGGTCGGCGGATACCGAGCCCGGTTCGCACCTGCGTCCCGCCGTCTCGGGCGAGGACCTTTGGACCAAGTCGCTGACGGGTGCATGGCACGGCCCTTTCGGATCGGCAACGAGTGAACAGCCTGGGACGGTCATTGGTTCGGGGTGCTACATCGCCACTGGTGGCCGGCGAAGAGCGGCAGACGCTAGGCCCTGCGCTCGCCTCCAGCAGGTTCCCCGTGGGTTTGCAGAGCCGCAAGCACGATCAGGAACCCCATGGAACGGCGTCGTGTGCAAGCGTATTCTCCAAGCAATTACTTGCTTTCATCTGTCTAGTGCCTGCTTGGTCGCGTGTCAAGCCCCCGGCCACAGTGCCGGATGCCTCCCGCGAGCGAGCGTCTGCACCCTCTCGCGACCTCTGTATGGATCAGACGGCTGAGATACGCTTCCCGGCATGGGACCGTGTGCTCCGGCGGCCGAACTTCCAACTCGGACGCGCAGCCCATCGTGCAAGAGCTGCCTGCGATGCCCCTGGCTCGGACGGTCGCGGGTACGACCAGAGCCCAGCTCTGTCTCTGCCGAAACCGGAACGGGCCTCCACCAATCTTCATACCGGGGTACCCGCGCCATCGAGTCCGTCAATGCCCGGATCCGCAAGGCCGTCCAGGCCCGCGGCCACTTCCCGATCGAGGCCGCCGCTCGCAAGTCAGGGCATATCGCCTTGATGAGCCTGGACTCGACCGGGAAGCCAGTTCCTATCACCAACGTGGTGCATGACAGCCCATCAGCGCTGGATCACTGGTTGAAAAGGGCGAGGCTCGTCGGCGAGCCGACGCCGGTTGGGCCGTCCCAGCCGGGTCCTGCTGTGCACAGGATGACCGGGGTACAGGTGCCGGTGCTGCCGGTGGTGACATCATTGACCGCCCATGGGCGGCTGTAGAGCCGGGACGCTGCGCCGTCGGGATCGGAGGTACCGGCCATCGCGAACATGGTGGCGGCGATCGGAGCGGCCTCGCTGGTACCTCCCACTTGAAGCCAGCCGCCATTGGCGCTGCTGTAGATGGCCAGGCCTCCGTGGTCAGGGTCGGCCGCAACCGCCATGTCGGCTTCCACGCGATGGCCGTTGCAGCCGGCAGCCTGTGACTCGGCCTCCTGCCAGGCGGGGGCTGGCTCATAGGCGGAGCAACCGCTTCCTGAGCCGGACCAGGCCGACTCGGTCCAGCCCCGCTGATTTGAGGCGGGATAGAGGCTGGTCCCGCCAACGGCAACGACGTTGGATGCCGTCGCTGGATAACCGACGCCCGCACCGCCGATTCCGGCAAATCCCCAGTCACCGGTGGCGAACGTGACAGCCCCTCCCGGGTTGTCCCAGGCCGCGTTGTCGCCGACTTCCTGTGGGTATTCGGAACCGAGTGTCCAGCTGTTGGAGATGTACTTGGCGCCGCCCGTGTGGATCGCGTTGTAGTTCCCGTCGAACATCGGGAGCGCGCTCTGCTGGTCGGCCGCGTCTGTTTCGACGACGACGATCTTGCACAGCGGGCAGGTAGCGGAGACCGCGTCCACGTCCAGGGCGGTCTCGATGGTAGTGGTCCGTGACGTCCCCGGATTGGTGACCGGAGTCTGGTAGTCCTTGTCGACCACTCGGAAGCAGCCGTTGGTCGTGGTGCAGGACGGCAGGCCGAACTGTTCCCGGTAGACGGCCAGATCGGATTCGGCGGTCGGGCTATGTCCGTCCGAGATGATGACGACAGTCTGACCCTTTCCTCCGTTGTAGGGCAGCTTGTAGGCGCTGCGCAGTTGGAGAGGGGTGAGACCGCCCCCACTGAAATCGGGGGTGGCCCGCACCTTCGACGTCTCGTCGGTCACTGCGCGGATGTCGCAGGTCCACTTCCTGGTTTTCAGGTCTGGGCACATCTGCTTGGCGGCGTGGTTCGCAGTGGCCGGGGCGACGGCCGAGGCTGGCGCGGCCGGGGCAGAGGGCAGGGTGATCAGTGCTAGCGCGGGGACGAGTGTGGCGGCGGCCCTGCACAGAATGCGTCTGCGCAACTTTCCTCCTAGGAGGCGGGCAAATTACGGGTGTTGGCCACCCGCTTGGAATGCACCGGAGCGTACCTTCAATAAATTGGCAGCAGTATGGTGCCGTGGGCCCAATCCTGCTCGTCCGGCGGCTGCGTTGTGGTGACTGATCAGGTCCGATTCGTCGAGATGTTCTACAACCGACGGCGCCTACGGACGCCATCCACGCTGGGGCTACTCACCGCGCTGAAGACCCGGCAGCGCCTCGAACAAGAACACGCCCCCGTGGCGTAAGCATCGAGTCTCCAAGATCACGGGTAAGCATCACTGACCAGGCAAGCCCCTCGCGTCACAGGGGCACCTGCGACTTCGCCTTCGCCGCCTCCGGGGCTGACGGCAACTTCCCGCCCGCCCCCCGTCGGCCACCAGCCCGACATACTGGAGATGGCCCTGCCCGGTCTCGTCCGCCGGGCCCAGCACCACGCCGAACCGCGAGCGGGCGATGGCCCACTCCTGCCATTCGCGCTCGGCCGCCGCCAACTCCGCGTGGATACAGTGGACTTCCTCCCTCAAGTCGTCCACCCGACGGAGAGCAGCCACCTCCCGCTGTTCCAGCAGCCCGACCACCGACGGTATCTGCAACCGCCACAGGAGCCATGACACAACATGTCACTCCTGAGGCATCAGACTCCCCTTTCGCACCTGACGGGCGTCGCCGCGTGATGTTCGTGCCGCACCGTCGCTGGGAGCCGGGCGACTACGACAACTGGGACTTTCCGAGCCCCTCGCAGCGCAAGATCCAGAAGATGCATCACTTCGCCGGGGCTCCTGGGGCGGGTCGTTCCACGACGACTTCCAGCCGCAGCCGGGCGAGGTGGTGGTCCACGAGCACTGGGGGTCGAGCGGGTTCGCCAACACCGACCTGGACTTCCAGCTCAAGCAGCACGGCATCACCCACGTGGTGATCGTGGGCCTGCTGGCCAACACCTGCATCGAGGCCACCGCGCGTTTCGCCCAGGAGCTCGGGTACCACGTGACGCTGGTCCGTGACGCCACCGCGGCCCTTGGCCCCGAGATGATGCACGCCGCTCACGAACTGAACGGCCCCACCTTCGCCCATGCCATCGTCACGACGGACGAAGTCACCGCCGCGTTCAAGGGCGCGCAGTCATGACACTGACTGGAGAACTGCTGATCGGGCCGGCCGATGTGGCCGCCACGGTGGGCACGATGAAGGCGCTCAACCCCGCCACCGGCGAGGTCATCGAGCCGGAGTTCGCGTTCGGGGGCGCGGCCGAGGTCGACCGCGCGGTCCGCCTGGCCGACGAGGCGTTCGACAGTTTCAGCCATACCGGACTGGCCGAGCGGGCCGCGAAGCCGGCCGTCCTCATCGCCATCGACGGGCCCGGCTTCGACGAACTGCGGGACGGGGTAACGGCCGAGGTGGCGAAGACCGACGCACGGACCATGCTCACGCCTGGCATCCACGACGCCTACACGGGCAAGTGCGGCGGATGCAGGACAACGGCGCCACCCGGATCGGCGCCGAAACGGCTCCGACCGCCGCATGGGAGGGCCAGTCCCTGGTATACGAGGTCACCGGCGAGCAGATGCTGGCCGAACCGGCCATGCGCGAAGAGGTGTTCGGTCCCTTCATCCTGCTGGTACGGCTGACCGGACTGGACCGACTCCGCGAGGTGGCACGCGCCTTCAGGAGCCAGCTGTCGGCCAGCGTCCACGCCGAGGCGAGCGACCACGCCACCGCCGTGGAACTCCTGCCGATCCTGGAGCGTCGCACCGGCCGCATCGTGATCAACAACTTCTCGATGCCGGTGTGCCACGAACGTGAAGGCGGTGCGCGGATGTAGAGCGATGCCGCTGGAGCGATGCTGTGTGAGAGATGGAGGTAGGTCCTCCGGAGTCGCCTTGCAGGAGGGGGCTTCAAACCACCGCAAGCTGCGTCGGTGAATGAGCCGGGGTGGTGAGCGTTGCGGAAACGGCGTGCCGATGAGCGCGTCAGGTATGGGTCACGAAGGCGAGCGGAAGCGAACCACTGATGACGCGTCGTAAGAGAACTCGATGACATCAAAACCGGGGTGGGTTTGCTCCGGGATCAGTCTGGGGGGTGCCTGTCGACTGCCCAGGTGGTGTCCGGCGTGGAGGTGGCGCGAGCGTGATCTGGGCTCTCATGCGGAACG